>JACQDS010000048.1 GCA_016200995.1 Candidatus Azambacteria bacterium
GCAAAAGAAGGCTTATTACTTCATATGAGATATTTAAAAACAAAAAATTCTCATTAAGCGATGTCAAAACCCTCGGCGACAGAGAACTCATCGGCTATTCTTTAAGCGATCCGATAATATATGCCGACGGTTCGTTGCTTGAATCGGAAACAACAAAGAAAATATATTTCGTGAAGAACGCGGAAAAAAGATATGTGGTTTCTGACAAAGCGCTAAAAGAGAATAAATTAAATAAGAAAAAAACCATAAAAGTCTCAGATAGAGAATTGGAATACTACAAAAACGGCGGCGTCGTCGCTTTGCCTGAAGGCACACTCATTACGGATTTGAAAAAAAAGGATTACTACATAGTAGAGGACGGCGGAAAAAAGAAGGTCAGCGACCATAATGTCTTTTTGGCAAACAAACTCAATAAGAAAAAGGAGATAAAGCTGGCAAAAAAAGATCTTGATCTTTATCCTGAGAAAGGATATGTTTTGTATCCTGACGGGACGCTCATTAAAAAAGAAAATGCTCCGGAAATTTATGTGGTCAAAGAAAACAAGCTAAACTGGATACAGACAATGGAGGAATTTAAAAGATCCAAATACTCAATGAAAAAAGTCATCCCTTTGGCCAGCTCCGAGTTTTCAAAATACGCTCTCGCCTCGGCTATTGCTTCTGTAGAGAAAAAACCGGAAAAAATAATAGAGGTTGCAGCTGTAAAAACAGATATTCAGCCTGTTGCGCCGCAAAAAATTTCCATTTATAAAAACATCAGAATAGCGATATCGGAAATTCAGAAAGACGAGGAAGTGAGAGTGACGGCCAATGGTGATTTTAATATGACAAGTAAAAACGGAACGCAGAAATACAACATCGGGGAAACAGCCGTCATAAAATGGCAAGGCGCCGGCGATATTAAATTCCAGGCGTTAAATCCAAACACGATATTTGAAATTTTAACTTACAAGGACACTAATTGGAATAAAACCATAAACTTCAATAAATTCAGAGGCTCGCTGGAGGTTGCGTATTCCAAGAAATCAGATAAGGTGTATGTGATAAACGAACTGCCTTTTGAAGAATATCTTTTGGGGATAGGAGAGGCGCTTAATTCCGACCAAAAAGAATACCAAAAAGCTTTTGCTGTTTCTTCAAGAAGCTATGCGGCATTTCACCTTTTAAACGGCGGAAAGCGCGGAAGTGATGAAATATACCATTTAAACAATACTCCGTCCGATCAGGTTTATAGAGGCTACAACTGGGAGGTTTACGCGCCAAATTTGGTTTCTGCCGTTAAAGAAACGGCTGGCGAGGTTATGAAGTACAACGGCAAGGTCGCAAGATCCGTTTATTCATCAGACTCCGGCGGAATCACGAAAAACGCTTGCGCGCTTTGGGATGGTGTGTTTTGTTCTGAAGACTACGATTATCTTGTCGGCGGTGTCCACGATCCGGAAGGCACAGAGAGGAGAAGCCAAACGGATATAGCTAAAAGCCATGGTGTCGGGATGTCAGCGACAGGCGGAAGAAGGCTAGCCGAACTTGGCAAAAATTATAAAGATATATTGCTATACTATTACAAAGGTGTAACAATTGAAAATTTAAATTAAAAAAATAGCGACGGGATTAACCGTCGCTAAATAGGGATATTGGGTACAAGCCATTGCAGCTTGCATATTCATTATACCAATAACATAAGAAATGGCAAATAAAGTTATCCACAAGAAAATAGGCATTGAATGCGAAAATCTGGAAGGCAAAAGATTCGGCGTTGGTAATACAATGGCTCAGCTTTTGGACGCAATAACAAAAGCGCCGGACATTAAAAAAGAGTTCAGGTTCGTTTTATATTTTAAAAATGAGATCCCAAAAGACGACTTCTTAAATGACTCAATATTTGAAAAAAAAATAATAAAGTTTCCTCTACTTCCGCCAAGCTTTAACATTTTTTATCACATATTGATCCCTTTTTATTCTCTGAAAGACAAAATTGATATTTTTTTCTTTCCTTCATATATGCTGCCGGCGTTTTTTCTCGGCAAGGCGGTGGTGGTTTTGACAAACGACGTTTATTACGAAGCGCATTTCGGATCTTTACCATTCAGATACAGGCTTTCATACAGGCTCTTTTGCAAGTGGGCGGCATTAAGAGCAAAAAAGATAATGACAATATCCGAATTTTCCAAAAAAGAGCTGATGGATTTCTATGGCTTGAAAGAGAAAAAAATATTTGTGAACTACTGGGGTCTGCCGGAGTTTTTCAAAGAGCTTGAAAAAAGCGTTTATAATCTGCAAAAAATCTCAAAGATAAAAGAAAAATTTGGCATCAAAGACAAGTATATACTTTCCGTCGGTCAAGCCTTTGAAAGGAGACGGGTGAAAGAAGCGATGCTGGCCTTTGAGAGGATAGCGGAAAAATCTCCGAATATTCAGTACCTTGTTCCTTGCATAGACAAAAACAATCCTCCCGTTTTGGATGCGCTCGCTGAACAAATAAACAAAAAATTTGGCAGGGAAGCGATAATAAGAGCTGGCTATATAGATAAAGATGAGATGATCTATCTTTTGAATTTCGCTGAATTTTTAATATATGTTTCCGACAAAGAGGCGCTCGGTCTTCCGCCGGTGGAGGCGCTTAAATGCGGCACGCCTGCGGTGGTGGCGGACAACGGCTTAACGCGAGAAATATTCAAAGACAGCGCGTTTTTCGTCAAAGATGCGAAAAATATAGAAACATTCGCTTCTACTCTTGAGTATGCGCTGACAGACAAAGAAAAGATCCAAAAAATAAGATCAGAGAAAGAAGATATTCTCTTAAAATTCAACTGGGAAGAACACGCCAAAAAACTGCTTTCTATTTTTAAGGAGATATAAATAATCTTCCAAACCGGATACCTCTTATAATAACGACTTATTGAAATTTCCGCTTGTTTCCATTATCATAGATAAATGATAGATTTCAGAAAATACATCACGAGCCTAAACCTCGTTTTTTTTGTAGAGGTTTTTGTCATTTTTTTGGCTGTTTTGGGCATCTTGCCAAGAGAGGCTTTTTTGTTTCTGCTTGGTATTTTGCTTTACTTCATACTTTTCTCTCCATATGAGGATTCAGTGCTTTTGATCGCTCGCTCAATTCCGCTTTTTGCCGCTCTGCCGATCACGGAAACATTTGATTCTTTAAATACGTGGCGAGTGGTGGTTTTGGCATTATTTTTAAAATGGTTTTTTGACAACAACTTTTTTCTATTTTTGAATGCAGTATTTACAATATTAAAAAAATCAAAAGAATCCATTGCCGGCGCTGTCAAATTCGCATATCAAAACTGGAAGATTGAATTTTTGGCGTTTGCGTTGTTTTTTATATCCTTGCTATCACTGTTTAAAGCAGACGACCTTACGACCGGAATAAAAAGAATGATATATTTTGTGAACTTGGGAATGCTCTTTTTTGTCGTTCGTTCCGTCTCGCAAAAGATCGGCATTGAGAAGATCGCAAAAAATGTTTTGATCTCCGGCATTATCGTTGCTATAGTCGGTTTTTTTCAGCTTTTTCTTGCGTATCTGATGCCAATAAATGACTTTTCTGAATTTTGGGCTTTGCAAGCTGACAAAGCGCTTTACGGCACTGCTTGGTCGGAGATAGCGATACGAGCCAACACCTGGTTTGCGTATTACAATGAAACTATACACCTAAGAATGTTTTCCTCTTTTCCGGACAGCCATTCTTTTCCTTTATACCTTCTGATGGTTCTTGTTTTTACTTCGGCGATCTTTTACAAAAAATATTCCGAGAAGAAAAACATAAAATGCATAACGGCTTTTATCGCGCTTTCTTTGTTTGCGATAATCTTAACAGGCACAAGAGGGATCTGGGCAAGCTTTGCTTTTCCGGCGGCGATCTTGATTTTTTGGTATTTTAAAAAAAATATTTCAAAAGAGAGTTTAAAAATACTGGCTTTGCCTTTTATAATTTTTTTGATCCTCCTGCCGCTTTCCGCGCCTGTCTTTTCTTCCAAGCAGTTCCGGATGGACAGCCAAAACACCGAGGAGAACAGCAAAATATTCGCAAAAAGGCTCAAGTCAATAATAGACACGGAAGAGGTCTCAAACAAAGGCAGGATATATATCTGGACGGAAACGGCAAAGTCAATAATTAAAAATCCTTTCCTTGGCGTCGGCATAGGAAATTTCCCTACGGTGCTCAAAGAAAATATCAGCGCGATGAAAGCCGGCGCTTCGGCGCACAATCTCTATCTTCATATACCAGCCGAGATAGGCATTTTGGGATTTTTAATCTTTATGACGATCCTATTTGAGATCCTTAAAAAAGCATGGATAGTCTTTAAAGAAAACAGCGATGGTGTTGTGAGATTTTTTGCATTGAACGCTTTTTTGTTTCTTGTCTGGATATTGGGCTACAGCTTGACCGATGTCGCGATATTTGATGAAAGAGCATTTTTGATGCTTATGATACTTCTTGGCGTATTATTTTCAATAAAAAATGAACAATCCGCTCATATCAATTAATCTGGTTGTCTATAACGAAGAATCCCGAATCAGGCGGGCTTTGCAGTCTACGCTCTCTCAAACTTACAAAAATATTGAGATTTTGGTTTTTGACAATGCTTCAACGGACGGCACGGCAAAGATCGTAAAAAATGAATTTCCAAATGTAAAGCTTTTTACAGCAGACAAAAACTACAGCTTCGGTCCCGGGCAAAACAGAGCTGCAAAGATGACGTCCGGAAAATATATAGTCGGGATGTCGGCGGATGTCGTTTTGGCGGAAAATTTTGTTAAGGAGATGGTAAAAACCATGGAAAAAGATGAAAAAATTGGCGCGCTTCAGGCAAAGATACTGCACATTACGAAAGCCGGAGAGAAGACGAACATAATAGACACGACCGGTTTTGAAATCTACAGATCAAGGAGAGTGATAAATCGCGGACACGGAGAGAAAGACGAAG
Source organism: Candidatus Azambacteria bacterium (assembly GCA_016200995.1). Classification (GTDB taxonomy): domain Bacteria; phylum Patescibacteriota; class Minisyncoccia; order GWC2-36-17; family M10-OD1-4; genus M10-OD1-4. The sequence continues at coordinate 4,953 of JACQDS010000048.1, forward strand.
GTCAATACGAAACCGCCGAGGAGATATTTTCTTATGAAGGCGCCGTGCCTGTCTGGAGAAGGGAAGCATTTTTTGATTGCGGTGTACTTGGAGAAGCACACGACGAGGACTTTTGGTGGATGTCGGACGACATAGATTTTGGCTGGAGAATAAATCTTTTCGGCTGGAAAAATTTTTACGCGCCAAATGTTCTTGCTTGGCATGAAAGACAGACAACAAACAAACTTTCTTCCTCCAAGCTGGATTTCATAAAGATGAGAAGGGGTATAAGGAAGGACAAAAAAATGCTTGATATTTTAAATTACCGGCTGACATTGATCAAAAACGATTTTGGATCAAGCATTTTAAAAAGCATATTGCTATTTTCAAAAAGAGAGGTTATGCTGTTTATCTACTTTCTTTTTTTTGAGCAATACACGCTACTAGCTTATCCGAAAATGATTGTAAAAATTCCAAAGATGCTGAAAAAAAGATCTTACATAGCGAAAAAAAGAAAAAAAACCAAAGAAGAAATGGAAAAGTGGTTCAAATAAATGATAATAAATAAACTAAGCAACATATCGGAAAACGAAAAAAAACCGTTTTGGAAAAGAGCCGGCGTTTTTGCCGTTGTCTTTTTGATGTCTTTTGCCGTTTTTGTTTTCTTTAAAGCCGGACATACACTTTCTTTGGTGAACGGCGCCGGCCAGCTCTGGGACTCAATAGTTGACGACGGCTACGTTGAAAAAAACAGAATTGATATTTTGATCCTTGGTATAAGAGGCGCCGAGGACACTCAATACGGCGGCACGCTGACAGACTCAATAATGATACTGAGCATAGATACGAAAAAAAATGAAACGGCTTTGATCTCAGTCCCAAGGGATATTTATACAGTCATTCCAAGACATGACGGTAAAAGAGAAAAGATGAATTACGCTTACGCCTTCGGAGAGAGCAAAGGCATAGGCGGAATGAACTTAAGCAAACAGGTGGTGGAAAAAGTCACCGGCATAGTAGTAGACTATGTCGTGGTCATAGATTTTAAAACATTTGAAAAATTGATAGATACCGTCGGCGGCGTTGATCTGACGCTTGATAAAGATTTTGTTGAAACATCCCAGTGGGGATACACATTTAAAGTTCCTGCCGGCAAAAACACTCTTAACGGCGAAACGGCTTTATACTACACAAGGTCAAGATTTTCAACGGATGATTTTGATAGAGCAAGAAGACAACAGGATGTCATAATGGCTCTCAAGGACAAGCTTTTGAATATGGGGGTCTTGATGAACCCTATCAAGCTGAATGAAATCTTTGACGCCATAGGACAGGGAGTTAAAACAAATATAAATCTTGCCACCGGCCTAGAGCTTATGAAATATTCAAAGTATATGGATAAAACCCACTTAAAAAGGGAGGTCATAGACGCATCGGAAAACGGCCTTTTGCAGGCCGGCAAAGTTGACGGCGCTTATGTGCTTTACCCGAAAGCCGGACTGGATAATTTCACCGATATAAAAAACGAGGTAAGAAATATATTTCAAACCCCATCTACTAAATCCTCAGCAGAATAAGGAAGAGTCACCAAAAAAGAACCAGAATATTTTTTCTCCAGCGGAAAAAATTTCTTTACCCTCGGCTCGCCTGCGGGATATTCTTTTTAATGACTCTTCCTTTCTGCTGTACTAAAATGCAGAAGCTTGTAAAAAATCTCTTTTTTTTGTATCATATCTCCATAATGTTTTAAAAAAATCAAATGAAAATATTCAATATAAGATCGCTTTTAATAGTGGTGGTTATGGTTTTAACCGCCTACGTTTCTTATGCTTTCGGATTCCGATCCGGAGTTGACTCTGTGCC
>JACQDS010000049.1 GCA_016200995.1 Candidatus Azambacteria bacterium
CATTTTTCGGATGTTAAGCTGATTGATCGCAATAATCCTTTCGGATTATTGGCAACCATAATGTTTTATTCAGGGCTTGATGAAGGTCTCAAGGATACTTTGAAATCTCTGTTGAAAGACCCTTTGAAAGATTCGAGGTTCAGGGCTACTTTCAATGATTATTTTAAGAATCACGAGATAAGTCAGATAAGAATTGCCGGAACAAAATGGCTTTCGGAAGTTCTTGTTTGGGAGGAGTGATAATTCAACGCATATACCCGGCTGTTTTTAAAAACAGCCGGGTTTTTTATTTTAATCTATGATAATATTAAGTTACTATGAATTAATTTATAAATTATGCATATCAAAGAGCTCGGACATATAGTTTTTTATGTGACAGACCTTAAAAAGATGGCGGATTTTTATAAGGATATTTTAGGATTTCGCGAGATCTCAAGAGGCGGCGGGTTTGCTGTTTTTTCTTCCGGCAGGACGCATCATGAAATGCTTTTGATAGAGGTCGGCGGAGAGCCGAGGCATACAAGAGCCGCAAAGCCCGGTCTTTATCATGTCGGTTTTAAAATAGGAGATTCTTCGGAGGATGATATACATCTTGGATCCGGACGGCAACGAGCTTGAACTTTATGCTGATGTTTCCGATGAATGGAAAAAAGATCCAAAGGCGATAATGACGCCGACACGATATCTTGACTTGGAATAAAAAAGAAATCCCCGCTTGGACATATTGTCCAAGCGGGGAGAGTTTTTGTGAGCCAGAAAAATTACATAGGGCTCAAGATGTATGCCCGTTTGAGGCCACCACACAAACCCCAGCCGGTTATCCGGCCGTTGTTTGTAATGGTGTTTGCCTCTTTGAGCGTCCAGCAGGTGCCTGCCGGTATGGATGTATTTAGGTCTTCCATAACAGGCGGAACCAAAGCGCCAACCGGTGTGTGCATCGTGTATTTCACGACTTGTACAGGATTGGGATTTGGTACTTTAAGCGAAGGCGCTTGGAAAGTTCCGACAGCTTCGTTGTTGTTATTGAAGCTGAGAACGGAGTTTACCGAGCCGGCCCAATTGCCGCCGTAGTCCCAGAAGGACTCTTTGTTGACGCCGTCTGAGATCATCGCCGTTCCTCCAAAGCCTGAAAAGTTAGTCATGAAAAGATTATTATCATTCATAACTGTCAGGCCAAGCCCGCCACCATTTGGAAGGACCCAAGGTCCGTCCGATGTCGGCGCCGGAAATCCGCATCCGGCATGCTCATAGCTGACATCAAATACTTGGCATACGACCATTCCTCCGGCGCGGTTAAAAGCGTCGATCTCGCCTCCGCCGATGACCGGATTGTTGATGCCCGGTATCGGTTGAGCGGGATAAAGCAGCGTGACGCCGGTATTAGCGTCATAAAGCTTCAACTGGTCCGGTGTCGTGCCGGTGCCGCAGAGCCGGATCTGATCGGCGGAATTTTTCTTCTTTCCGCAGAATGTCGTTCCGGAAGCGGCGACGGCCGTCCTTGTTTTTGTTGATAAATTCCACAAGGTAGCGGTATCTTGGAAATTGCCATAGACCATTCCGGTCTCGGTTATTCCAAAAACATCGCCGGATCTGGTGCTGTTGATGTAAATTCTGTCAAACAGCACAAGCTGAACCCCGTTGTACCCGGCGGCAAAGATGGATGTATAGTACCTCCATTTTCCGAAGGAATACACCTTCTTGGAGTATGTGGCTTGACAAGCCGCCTGACCGGATTGATTAATATCCGTGCAGGCAACTTCCGTCGTCCATGTGGCGTCATACCCGGACGGGTATGACGCCGGAATCCCTACGTTGACCACCGCATACCCCGCCAAGGCTGCTGACGAGACCCCAAAAACGCTGAACCCAAAAAGGATTGCAGCCACCCAAAAATATTTTCTCATTGTTGTTCACCTCTTATGAAAATACAACAAAGCCCGGAAAACCCAGGCGCCATTTGGCTTTTTAAAGAGCCTCTATCCAGAGAGAAATATCTCCAAATAGTCTTGCAATTATACCACAGAATTAAAAAAAATGCAAGGGCTATAAAAAAGAGGAAACAAATGAGTATATGAATGAAACAAAAATATCAATATGAGGCCCGTATACCATAGCCGCGCCGAGGGCGCCGGCGACGGTGATCGCCGTTGTGCCGACAAGCGCCAGAGTTATCAAGATATAAGGCTTGCTTATTATTTTTGAGGAGATCAAAAATATATTCAAGAATCGTTTATTTAAAAATTCGGATGCTTTCGGTTCTTTCAAAAGCCATTCTATTGAATATGAAAATGCTATCAAAGAAAATATCGCCGTTGCCGATCCGGCAAATATAGCGTGCGTATTTACCAAGGATTTTTGAAATTCCGTTCCGGTTTCATTTATAAAACGCTCCGCTTGGTCGCCGGTGGCCAATGTTAAATACGCCAAAAATGTTCCGCTGATGACCAAAGAGGCTTTGATGTAAAACCAATAGGGTTGTTTGGCGGCCGCTTCAAATCTAAAAAGCTCAAATAGGCTGTAGACCACGAGCATCGCTATGGGAAAATGGACGAATAGTGGATGGATCATAATTTTTTTCATTATACCATAAAAATTTGACCGTTCAAATGATTTAATATACCATTTAAATGATCGTGTTGTTTTTTGACAACTTAAAAAAGGAGATAGATATGGATGGAAGCATTGAATACAACAAAGGCGCGCAGATAATCATAACATTTTTTTTTATTATCGGCATCTGTCTTTTATCCGGAGGCATTTATCAATTTATTTCTTCTATAAAAGATAAAATAAAAAATAGAAAAAAAGATGCTTTCGTATCCTCTTTGGATGCAGCCACCAAAAAAAAGAGCCTTGAGATCTTAAACGGATTGAAGGGCTTGGAGGGCGGTCTGAAAGCGGAAGCCGAGGAGGGAGGTGTTTCAAAAGCAACCAATAGCCATTTATATGCTATTTTTGATTCTATTGACTCCATGTTGAAACAGGCCGATGAAAAAAAAGACAGCGATATAAATTGGAGGTCTTTTTACACTAGAGCCTACGGTTTTCCAAAGCTTGTATCTCAAATCAGAAACAGGATTTATACTGAGAAGATCTATGCCAAAAGAAAATTGGTATAAGATCATATATTTTTAAAGAAAAGCCCCACCGAGGATAATCCTCGGTGGGGCATTTTTAATGAATGTAGGGACGAGTACAAAGCATTGACGAATTTAGGCTTTCTGGTATAGACTATTAACCAATAATATCTATAAATAAATCAGCATGGGCAAGATGTACAAAATTTTGTTGAAGCCGTTTGAATACCTCTGGCAGGGGGTCTCTCTTATATTCAGTTTTTTATTTATGCCAAAAGGCGAGAGGCAAAAAGCCGGGTATATATTGTTTATCATATTCATAGCCTCGCTTTTGGCTTTTTCGCTTGATTTCCCTTCATATTGGGATAGATCAGCGGATTATTTGAATCATAAATATTCAAAAAATATACCGCATTTTAAAAATATTCCTTTCAGCTTAGGGCTTGATCTTCAGGGCGGGGCGCATCTTGTTTATGTTGCCGATATGTCCTCAGTGCCAAAGTCGGAACAGATAAGCGCCTTGGACGGAATGCGTGATGTCATAGAAAGAAGGGTCAATCTTTTCGGAGTGGCCGAGCCGATAGTCCAGACATCAAAAGTCGGCGGGGAGTCCAGAATTATAGTTGAGCTTGCCGGAGTCAAAGATGTTTCTTCGGCCATCAGAATGATAGGCGAGACCCCATTTTTGGAGTTTAAGGAGGAGAGGCCGAAGGCGGATTCCGAGGCTATTTTAAAAGCCAGAGAAAAAGGCCAGAGGCTTTACGAGGATCCTTATTATATCTCTTCAAATTTAAATGGAAAATATCTGGAAAACTCAGAG
>JACQDS010000003.1 GCA_016200995.1 Candidatus Azambacteria bacterium
TCCAAGCAAGGCGGTTTCCGATTTTATAGTTGAGACGCATCAGAGGTCTTACAAGCTTCCTCCGCTTGATCTTTTGGATAAAGAGAGCGGCAAGCCTTCTTCCGGCGATGTCAAATCATACGCGGAAACTATCAAAAGAACACTGAAAAACTTCGGCATTGAAGTTGAGATGAGCGAGGTGAATGTCGGCCCTACAGTCACGCAGTACACCCTTAAGCCAGCTCAAGGCATCAAGCTTGCAAAGATCGTCGCTTTGCAAAATGACCTTTCTTTGGCTCTTGCCGCGCATCCTTTGCGTATTGAAGCGCCGATCCCCGGCAGGTCGCTTGTCGGCATTGAGATCCCAAATAAAGTGATAGCGGTTGTGAAGTTAAGAGAGTTGATAGACACGCCTACATTTATTGAGGCTTCGCCGCTTACCATCTCTTTGGGAAAGGATGTCTCCGGCAACGCGCGGTATGCGGACATAGAAAAGATGCCGCATCTTTTGATCGCCGGTGCGACAGGCTCCGGAAAAAGCGTCTGCGTTCATACGATACTCAACAGTCTTTTGTATAAAAATTTCCCGCAGATGCTGAAGCTTCTTATGGTAGACCCAAAAAGAGTCGAACTTTCCGCCTACAACGGCATCCCTCATCTTTTGGCTCCGGTCATCAATGAAAGAAGGAAGGCGATAGCGGCGCTGAATTGGGCTGTCAAGGAGATGGAAAGGCGCTATGAATTTTTGGCGAGCCACAATGTCAGAAATATCGGATCTTACAATTCAAAAGTCGCCGGCAAAGCGGATGAAAAGATAATGCCGTATATTGTCATAGTAATAGACGAGTTGGCAGACTTGATGTCAGAGTCGCCAAGAGAGGTTGAAGCGGCGATCGTCAGGCTCGCTCAAATGTCCAGGGCCGTCGGCCTCCATCTTATCATATCAACTCAAAGGCCGTCCGTTGATGTCATCACTGGCCTCATAAAAGCCAACATCCCTTGCAGGATAGCTTTGCAGGTGACATCTTTGGTGGATTCAAGAACGATCTTGGATATGTCCGGCGCCGAGAAGCTTTTGGGAAGCGGTGATATGCTTTATCTGCCGTCTGACGCTTCAAAGCCAAGGAGAATTCAAAACGCTGCTCTTGAAAGAAAGCAAAGCACGATTGATATGGATATAGATTTGGACTCCTATTCTTCGGCGGGTAGCGACGATGAGCTATTTGAAGAGGCGAAAAAAATAGTCGTGGAATCACGGAAAGCCTCAACTTCATATTTGCAAAGAAGATTGAGGATCGGCTACTCAAGGGCGGCGAGGCTGATAGATATGCTTGAAGAGGACGGCGTCATCGGACCTGCAGACGGCGCAAAGCAAAGAGAGATTTATATGTCAAAAGGCGAGACTGAAGGATATGGAAACGAACAGCAATAACGCAATTTCAGATAGCGAAAAAAAGGAGGCAAAACAGCTTTCCCTAAAAGAGTTATTTAAAAAAATCAGAGAGGATAAAAAGATAAGCTTAAAAGCTCTTTCAGAGAAGAGCGGCGTTTCTTTAAGAAATTTGGAAAAAATAGAGTCCGGCGAGTGGAGCCAACTGCCGGCGTCGATCTATGTGAAAGACTTTCTTTCAAAATGCGCCGATATTTTAGGCGAGGATGAAAAAATATTTTCAGAACTTTACGATAAAGAACTTTCTTTGAAAAAATTTGAAAAAAAGGATGATGCGGCCAAAAGAACAATAAAAATGCCTTTTATCATAACTCCGAAAATAACCGCGCAGGCGATCTTTTTGACCTTTATATTGATGATTGCTTCTTATTTTGTTTTCCAGATTAACTATCTTTTGGGGTCTCCAAAGCTGGTTGCAGTAAGTCCGGAAAATGATATAATAACAAGGTCAAAAGAGATTGAAGTCTCAGGCTCAACTCAGCCGGATAACAGGGTTTTGATAAACGATAATGATATTTTTGTGGATGGCAATGGTTTTTTTTCGGTGAGCATCCCGCTCCAGCCCGGCATCAACACGATAAAAATAAAGGCGACAAATAGATTAAATAAAGATTATATAATAATTAGAAGAATTATTCTTGAAGAGTAAAATAAAAATTAATTATTGAAATAATGGCAAAAGAAAAAACAACAAAACAGAAGCAGGAAGAAACCGGCGAGAACAAACAATTGGCGGCGGCGATAGACAGCATTCAAAGCAAGTTCGGCGAAGGGTCTATTATGAAGCTTGGAGACGTAAAGAATGTCAATGTGGCGTCAATACCAACCGGCTCAATATCGCTTGATATGGCTTTGGGTGTCAATGGCGTACCAAGAGGCAGAATAATAGAGATCTTTGGGCCTGAGTCATCAGGAAAGACGACATTAGCTCTTCACATAGCCGCTGAAACTCAAAAAAAAGGCGGAGTGGCCGCTTTTGTTGATGCCGAGCACGCCCTGGACCCGGTATACGCAAAAAACATAGGAGTTAATATCAAAGAGCTATTGATCTCTCAGCCGGATACCGGCGAGCAGGCGCTTGATATAGTGGAGGTTTTGGTAAAATCCGGAGCTGTGGATCTTATTGTTGTTGACTCTGTAGCGGCTTTGACGCCAAGAGCGGAAATAGAAGGCGAGATGGGTCAGCAGCATGTCGGGCTTCAAGCGCGTTTGATGTCGCATGCTTTAAGGAAACTGACCTCAATAGTCGCAAAACACAACACAGTAGTCATATTCATAAATCAGATAAGAATGCAGATAGGAGTAATGTTTGGCAATCCCGAGACAACCCCTGGAGGCAAGGCGCTGAAATTTTATTCTTCGGTGAGAATAGATATCAGACGCGCAGCTCAGATCAAAAAAGGCGAGGATGTGATAGGCAACAGAGTGAAGGTGAAGATAGTCAAAAACAAAGTCGCCGCGCCTTTTAAGGTCGCCGAGTTTGATATAATGTATAACGAAGGCATCTCTTATGAAAGCGATCTTTTGAACCTTGCGACAAAATACGGAGTGGTCAAAAAGAGCGGCGCATGGCTTCTTTACGGAGAGGAAAAACTCGGACAGGGAATGGATAACGCAAGAAAATTTGTCAAAGAAAACAAAGCTCTGTCCAACAAGATCCTTCAGGATATGAAGTCCGCCGCCAAGGCAAAAGAAAAAGAGGATGACGGAAAAGAGACGGATCCATCCACTCCATCCGAAACCGCCTCTGAGTAATATAAACAAAATAAAATATCCCGCCTGTGGCGGGATATTTTATTTCTTATTTTTGGATTACCGTATATTGCATGAGCGACATAAATCTGGATCTTTTGATCGCGCCGGCAAGCTCTCTTTGGTGCTTTGCGCAAAGTCCCGTTCTTTTGGGAGGGATGATCTTTGACTGCAAAGATGTGAACTTTTTTAATGTTTCAAAATCTTTGTAGTCTATCCATTTTGTATTTGTCACGCAAAAGTGGCATGGTCTGTTTCCTTTGTTCATTATTTTTTTAACTTAATCTGTTTAAAAAGGTATATCTTCTATTTTTACCTCATCCTCGTCCGTCATCGGCTCTTCCGGTTCATTCTCTTCAGTTTTTTTGTTGTAAGAAGAGGATTGCGCTCCGCCGACCCTCGGGCCCATCTGCATATTATCAAGCACTACTTCCGTTTTGTATCTTTTCACTCCGTCTTGGCCGTCCCAAGATCTTGTTTCTAGCCTGCCTTCTACGTACACATTCATTCCTTTTTTAAGATATTGCGCGCAGATATCTGCGATCTTGCCCCAGGCTACGATATTGTGAAATTCCGTTTTCTGCTGTTTCTGTCCGGCTTGATCGTTCCAAACTCTGTTTGTTGCCACCGTAAATGTCGTGACCGTTCTCCCCGTGGATGTGGATTTTGATTCCGGGTCTCTGGTCAGGTTTCCGATAAGCATTACTTTGTTTAGATTCATACCTTTCTTTGAATTATTAAACGCCATCTGCTTTGTTGCGCCTCCGTGTCTCGCCTCAAAGTACTATGAGTACATCTTGGCTTCGATACTCGGCGCGCCTCGCATCTGGCATTTTCTAATTCAAAGCACTAATTTACTTATTTAAAATTTCATCCAATTTCTCATCAAGCTCTCCGAAGGAAGCCTTCTGCTCTTCCACTTTACTTTTAGCGCCTTCCTTCAAAACAGACTCAACCGCTGCTTCAGCCTCTTTTTGCTGTTTGGATGGGATATATATGTTTCCACCTGCCATCTGCTCAAGCTGTTTCTTTGAAACCTCTGTGATCAAGGATCTTAAAACATAGTCCACTGTAAGTCTCAAGGCGGTGTTTATCTCGTTTATGTTTTTTGGAGAGTTTTTAAAATGCATATATCCGAAATATCCTTGAAGCTCATGCTTAATAGGGTATGCCAAATTTCTGATATGTGGCGCATCCTCTTTTACTATCTCGCTATCGTGCTTTTCCAAAAGCTCTCTTAGCTTATGCGTATATGAAGCAACATCATCCTCCGCTATCGATGAGGATAAAAAGTATGCCAACTCGTATAACTTCTTGTGTTTATCTGACATTTTTCAAATATTTAATTAAGAATTAAGACCAAAGGCGAATTTGGATCTCTGCGCTCCATAATAATATAAAATCCAAAAAATATCAAGCCCCTATCTTAAACTCTATAACATCCCCGTCCTCCACTATGTAGTCTTTGCCTTTTGTCTGCAAAAGCCCCATCTCTCTGGCCTTTGCTTCGGAGCCGGCTTTGATAAGATCCTCGTATTTTATGATCTCCGCCCTGATGAATTTCTTTTCAAAGTCAGTGTGTATCTCGGCGGCCGCCACCGGAGCGGGGGAGCCTTTTTTCACCGTCCATGCCCTTGTTTCTTTTTCTCCCGTGGTCAAGTAAGTGATAAGTCCTAAAAGTTCATAGCTCTCTTTTATCAAAAGATCCAATCCGGATTCTTCGCTGATTCCAAATTCCTTTTTGTATTCTCTTTTTTCTTCCTCGGAAAGCTCATTCATTTCAAGCTCCATAGCGGCATCCAAAACGACATATTTCGCATTCTCTTTTTTTAGATGCCCCATAAGTCTTTCATATCTTTCGTCTTTTATCTCATCAATATTCTCTCCGCCGAATTTTTTATTGAGAACGTAAAGTATGGGCTTTGATGTCAGGAGGTTGAGCTCCTTGACAAGCAAAGCCTCTTTCTCTTCCAACTCAAGAGAGTTTAACATCTTTTCCTGTTCAAGGTGATCTTTAAATTTATTCAGAGCCTCCATTTGAAAAA
>JACQDS010000053.1 GCA_016200995.1 Candidatus Azambacteria bacterium
ATATAACTCAAGAGGAGATAGATAAAATGGTTTTAAATGTGAAGTCTGAATTTTCAAAAAGCGGAAATTTGATCTCTCTGGAAAGGCTTGAGAAGGTCTTGATAGACGGCTATGCAATGGAGGATCCATTGGGGCTTGCCGGAAAAGAGATAACCGTCGGCATCTCCGGCGTTACTTCAAAAAGCGATGTTGTCAAAGAATTCAGCGGACTGGCTTCTTTTCTGAAGCTTGAGTTTAAAGGAGTTTTTCCGATAGATTTTTCCGTTGTTGAGGCAAAAAAACATTTTAGCGATCTTAAAGACGCGCTTTTTATCAATATATTTGAAAATTCAGCAAGCCTGTTTCTCTTAAGGTCGGGATTTATCGATGCCATTGAAAATGCTGATGCGGGATATGGCGACTTTGGTCGCAGATTGTCTGAAAATTTCTCTGTCGGTCTTGAAGAGGCAAAGAATATAAAAAATAAATTCATATCCGGAGATCTTGATGTCAACATACTTGATAAGGCCAGATCTCTTGCTTTTGAGTCGGCGAAAGTTGCGCTTGGAAAAATAAAACCGGCGATATCGCTTCTTGGTAGAATGGATCTTTTGCCTAAGGAGATTTTCATATCTTTTTTCGGTGATGTTCCGGTTCAGTTCTCCCAGGCTTTCAAAAAAAGCAATAATTGGTTTTCCGACCTGCCTTTTTCGCGTGATGTAGAGATCGCTTTTTTAAACGCTTCTGACTTTGACAATCTGCTAAAAGATGAGAAAAAGTTATTCACAGCCTGCGAATATGCTATAATATATCACATAAATAAATTAAAATAATATTTTATGAAAAAAACATTATTTCTTCATAAGGATGAATCATTGGTCTATCTGATAGACAGAATAGAAAATACAAAAGAAGACGAGATCTATCTGAATATTGATGAGAACCCGGAGCTTTTTTCCGAGTTTTTAAATTTAAAACTTTTGAAAAGGGAGGTGGCGTCGCTTGGCAAAAATTTGACCATAGTTTCCGGAAATTCAAATGTTCTCTCTTTTATTGAACAGGCCGGCATTGATGTGGCGGAATTATCTCCGAACCAGCCTGCAGGAGCAGGTGAGAATGTTCTTTCATATCAAACGGCAAATACTGAGATCAAAAAAGATGAAAATATCATATCAGACATCAAAAGACCTTCTTTTTTGGAAAGAAATAAAGAGCCTGAAAGAAAGTATGAAAAGATAAATTTGGATGGTGAAAAACTGGCCATTGAACAACCTCAAAGCCAGAGTTCATTCAATTACAACAAAGATAAAAGTTCGGCGAGTTTTTTTGAAAAATCAATTAAAAGTTCGGAAATGGGCGAGGCGACGCCGCTACTTGCAAGAAAGAGAGACATTGGCAGTAGTATTTTTAAAAAACCGGATCTTTCCGCTTTATTTCAAAATAAGAAAAATACATATTATATTTTAGCGGCTTTAATTGTGTTGGTAATCGGCGGTATCTTTGTATTTAAATCAAAGGCGGATCTGACGGTTGTTCTGAAAAAGGAAACGATCGATTTCACATTTCCTGCGATAGCAGATGTGAGTCTTTCAAGTATTGATGCGGAAAATAATAAAATACCGGGGCAGATAATCACTCTTGAAAAAGAGGTATCCGGGGAATTTAAAGCCACCGGAACATCTTCCGGCGCTACAAAAGCCTCCGGAACGATAGCGATCTACAATGAATACAATGCAGAATCTCAGCAGCTTGTCGCAAAAACAAGATTTCAAACCTCCGACGGCAAGATATTCAGATTGACAAAGAAGGCTATTGTGCCGGGGGCTAAAATGTCCGGAGGAAAAGTTGCATCCCCGGGAACGGTAAGCGCCGATGTTGAGGCGGATCAGCCGGGGCCGGACTACAATATCGGTCCGTCGGATCTTACAATCCCGGGTTTTTCAGGCACGGATAAATTTAAGGCGTTTTACGCCAAATCATCAGCCGGTATGTCGGGCGGATCTCTTGGCGAAACAAGAGCCGTTGCAAAATCCGATATTGAGAATGCGAAAACAGAACTCTCAAACAAGCTTGAATCCGAGAAAAAAGATTATATAAGTTCAAATACGCCTAATTTAGTGACTCTTGATGCATCTGTCAGCCAAAAAATTGATAAATTTGACGCGCCTAAAGAAGGTGTCGCAGCTGACAATTTCACGGCTTCTCTGAGAGTTATATATTCGGTTTTTGCTTTTGATAAAAAAGATGTCATTGCGCTTGCCGATTCAAATTTGTCAGCAAAGATCAAAGGAGAAAGAAGGACATATCCGGAGACCCAGGTAATATCCTATGATGGAGGAGTTTTGGATCTTGCTAAATCTTCTTTTAGTTTTTCAGTTCGTTCAAGCGAAGTTGTCGGCGGCAAATTAAACAATGATGAGTTGAAAAGCAGCCTTGCCGGAAAAGACGAGGTGGATATCAAAAAGATCCTGACAGGAAATGACGCAATAGAGAGCGCTGAGATAACTCTTTGGCCTTTCTGGACATCAAAAGCGCCCGCTAACCAAGAGAGAATATTTATCAACATAAAAGAATAGGTCAAACTATTGACTTTTATTATATTTTTTGTTAAAAATATATAACTTATGTCAAAAGAGAACATAGTAAAAGAGGGTGTGGTCGAGGAGGCTTTGCCCAGTGCGACTTTTCGCGTTAGGCTGGAAGATGGAAGCTTGATTTTAGCTCATTTATCTGGTAAGATGCGAATGAATTATATCAAAATTTTACCCGGTGATGGAGTAAGAGTTGAAATGAGCCCTTATGATCTATCAAAAGGGAGGATAACATATAGACTAAAATGAAAGTAAGAGCATCAGTTAAAAAGATCTGCGCAAAATGCAAAACTGTCAGAAGAAAAGGCAGGGTGCATGTTATTTGTCCAAATGTAAAACACAAGCAAAGACAGAAGTAATTAATATTATTAAGTGATAAGTTTAAGCTAAGAAGCTAAAAGCTAAAAAGCTGGAACCTAATAAAAAATGCCAAGAATCGCCGGTGTAAATATACCAGATGAAAAAAGAATAGAGGTCGCCTTAACCTACATTTACGGTGTAGGTAAAAAGGTATCCAAAGACGCTTTAAAAGCCACAAAGATAAATCCGGATACAAGAGCTCACAAGCTTTCTGCGGATGACATCAACAGACTTAAAGATTATCTTGAAAAAAACCATAAAATAGAAGGAGATCTTAAAAGGGATATAATGTTCAATGTCAAAAGATTGAAAGATATAAAGTCCTACAGGGGCGTCAGACATCAAAGAGGACTTCCGGTCAGAGGTCAGAGAACAAAAACAAATTCAAGAACCAGAAGAGGAAATAAAAGAGTGACGGTCGGTTCAGGAAGAGTTGCAATAGCAAAGAAATAATAATATGGGAAAAAAGAAAGTATTAAAACAAACAGAGTCGGATCTGATGCAGGAGACAAAAAGCATTGAAGATGCTGTTGCGAAAAGCTCCGGCAGCGTTGTAAGGAAAAATGCCATCGTAAGAAAAGGCCAGGCTTTTATTGACGCCACATACAACAATACAAGGATCACCATAACGGATGAAAACGGCAATGTTTTAGCTTGGTCATCTGCAGGCTCTCTTGGTTTTAAAGGAGCGAAAAAATCCACTCCTTATGCGGCGGCTAAAGTTGCGGAAACAGTAATAGAAAAGATAAAAAAGACAGGCTTGCAAGATCTGATAGTTTATGTTAAAGGTATAGGACAAGGCAGGGAATCAGCCGCTAGAGGACTTGCGAATTTCGGGTTGAATATAGTTTCAATAGCTGATATAACACCGGTTCCGCACAATGGCTGCAAAGCGAAAAAACCAAGAAGAATATAATAACAAGAAAGAAGGCAAGATGTCCGTTATAAAATTACGCAGATATCTTGTTTTAATTTATTTTTATGGAATTAGGTTCAAAATGTAAAAAATGCAGAAGGGTCGGAGAAAAGCTTTTTTTGAAAGGCGATCGTTGCTTTACCCAAAAATGCGCAATAGTTAGAAAGCCTTACGCTCCCGGAGCTCATGGCACCGGAAAAAAAAGAAAAAGCTCTTCCGAATACGGCACGCAATTAAACGAAAAACAAAAAGTAAAAAGAAGCTACTACTTGAGAGAAAATCAGTTCAGAAAATATTTTGAAATGGCGAGCAAGAGGGGCGGCGTGACCGGAGACACATTGCTTCAGATACTTGAGACAAGACTGGACAATGTGGTTTTCAGAGGTGGACTTGCCGGTTCAAGAAGCTCGGCAAAGCAGATGGTCGGTCATGGCCATATATCCATAAATGGCAAAAGGGTTGATATTCCTTCGATCTTGGTCAGAGTTGGAGACAAGGTGTCCATCAGAAAAGGCTCTGCGGAGAAAGTTATTTTTAAGGATCTGAAAGAAAAATTGAAGAAATTCCAGCCTGCGTCTTGGATGGAGCTGGATAAAGACAATTTGGTCATATCAATAAACAGAATACCTCAGAAAGACGATGTTAGCTCGGGATTCAATATGCAATTAATTACAGAATTTTATTCAAGATAATTAATCGCAATAAGAGCTAAGCTCGCTCTAAGCTTTTATTGCCTAATATAATTTATATGGAAATAACTTTACCAAAACAACCGAAGGTCACTAAAAAAGACGGATCTAAGGCTATCATTGAGATAGACGAGCTTTACCCGGGATACGGCATGACTTTGGGAAACGCTCTACGAAGGGTTTTGCTTTCTTCTTTGCCGGGGGCGGCTGTGACATTTGTTAAAATAAAGGGTGTTTCTCATGAATTTTCAACGGTTCCTCATGTTATGGAGAATGTTGTTGACATACTTTTAAATGTCAAGCAGTTAAGGTTCAAATTACACTCTGACGAACCGCAAATAATTTCTATAAAAGCTTCCGGCGACAGAGCTGTGACGGGACACGATATAAAAGCTCCAAGCCAGGTTGAGGTTGTAAATAAGGATCTTGTGATAGCTACTTTAACAGATAAAAAAGCGGATTTTGAAATGGAGCTGACCGTAGAAAAAGGCAGAGGATATGTTCCTGTAGAGGATAGAAAAAAACATAAACTTGAAGTTGGAGTCATCGCCGTAGATTCTATATTCACTCCTATAAGAAAGATAGATTACGATGTGGAGGATATGCGTGTCGGCGACAGGACGGATTTCAATAAGCTGAAGCTTTCCATGGATACGGACTGCAGCATAGATCCGGAAGAGGCATTTTATGATGCTATTGATATTTTAGTGAATCAATTTTCAAGATTAAAAAGATCTGATCTGGAAGTTAAAAAAGCCGATGATGAGATTTTGGCAGAGGAATCTGAAAAAGAAAGCAAAGATGATGTTTCAAAGATGAAAATTTCAGAGCTTGATCTTTCAGCAAGAACGGTTTCGGCTTTGGAGGACGCAAGTATAAAGACAGTTGCCGGCTTGATTAAAAAAACGGAATCTGCTATTTTAGACCTTGATGGAATGGGAGAAAAAGGACTTTCAGAGATCAAAAAAGCGTTGAAGGGATTTGGTTTGGAGTTAAAAAAATAATATGAGAAATCTTAGAAAAGGAAGAAAATTCAATAGAGAGGCGGGGCAAAGAAAGGCTTTTGTGAAGTCTTTGATAACCGCGTTCATAACAAATGGCAAGATCAAAACAACAGAAGCGAGAGCCAAGGAGATAAAGCCGAAAATTGAAAAAATGGTGACGAGAGGCAAAGTTAAAACCGTTGCTAATGTCAGGGAGATAAGAAGGGTTTTATCCGAGGACCTGACGAAGAAACTTTTTGATGAAATTTCTCCAAAATACGAAAAAAGAGCAGGAGGATACACAAGAATAACAAAGCTTGAAAGAAGAAGATCGGACGGAGCTAAATTGGCTAAAATAGAGTTTGTATAAATTTATGAAAGATAATATCAAAAAAATTGACGCATCGGGAAGATCGCTCGGCAGAGTGGCTTCAGAGGTTGCTTGGTATTTAATGGGCAAGGACAACCCGAATTTTGAAAGGCATAATACGGATGCTTCAAATACCGTGTATGTATTTAATATCGACAGCTTAAAGACAACCGGCAAGAAACTTGATCAAAAGGTGTATTACAAACATTCAGGACGCCCTGGAAGCTTAAAGACAAAGACTATGGGAGAGCTTATGGAGAATGATTCAACAAAAGTTTTAACCATGGCGGTTAACGGTATGCTTCCAAAGAATAAATTAAGGCCAAAAATGTTGAAAAAGCTTAAAGTTTACGGCGGAGAGATCAAATAATAGAAAAATAATGACAGAGCATACAAAAAAAACAATTGAAAAACCTATTGAGGATGAAGTGGTAGTTATTAAAAGCGACAGATACTATGAAGCTGTCGGAAGAAGAAAAGCCGCTACAGCAAGAGCTAGGCTTTATACCAAAGGAACATCAGGAATAACGGTAAATGGCAAGGAGCTTAAAGAGTATTTTGCTTTGCCGGTTTTATCTGACCTTGCAGAAGCTCCTTTAAAGAAGATGAAAAGCCTTGAGAAGTTTAAGATCTCTGTTAAGGTCTCGGGCGGAGGCATCAGGGGTCAGGCGGAGGCTGTCAGACATGCTATATCCAGAGCTTTGATAGTGTTTAATGCTGATTTTAAAAAGAGATTGAAAAGATCCGGGTTTTTGAAAAGAGATCCGAGAGCGAAAGAAAGAAAGAAATACGGATTGAAAAAGGCGAGAAAATCTCCAAGGTGGTCAAAGAGATAATTTTACTAAAATTAAACAAAAAATCCTGATAGTATCAGGATTTTTTGTTTATCTATTCTTCCATTAATCTTATCTTTTTAAGATCATTATTTTTTATAATATAAGCGAATTTGTCTTTATTATTATATTCAAACTTTTCAATATTTTCCGCTATTGTGTATGAGTTTCTCTTATCTCTGCCATCAAGCTCTATGATTTTAATATCATTGTCAAAGTTTAAAAACAGATGGTGATTGTTAAATGAGAACCAAGAGGCGTCTTTTATTTTTTTGCCGAATATGCCTATTAAGTCAGTATCGCCGGCTTTTTTTGCCGGATATGATTCTGTGAAATAATAAACATATATCTCTTTGTCTTTTCTGTAAAACATCTTTGAAAGGTCGCTGGAAACTTGAGCATCAATGATATTGTCGGCCAGTTTGTTGAATTTTTCAGACCCGTAGCTGAATATCAAAAGATCACTGTTCTTATCTATCACAGCCACAGGATCGTCAAATCTTTTTATTATCTTTGAATTTTGATCTATATTTGAAAGAGGATTGAATGTAATCTGGGTTGTTTTGCCGGAGTCTATGTTTATCTTGTAAAAGTTTTGCGGTTCTGTGGTAATGTACACGATGTCATTGCCGGTCAGATAGAAATTTTTTATATCTTTTGTTATCTCTTTTCTTGTTTTTGTCGCTATATTCAATTCGTAGATCACGCCTTTTTTTGAAAGCGCGTATGCTGTGTCTTTGTCTTTGAGGCTTTGGGCGATCTTTGCGTAAGGGTCATTTTTTGGTTCTGCCATACTTTTTACTGTGTTATCCGCAAATGATGTTTTGTATATATTTGAATCATCTTCAAAAAATATATCTTTTTCATCCGAAGAAAATCCTGTTAAATTCAAGGTTTTTTTTGATTTTGATGGCATTGAGATTTTTTCTCCGCTTTTGACATCCATAATGATGATCTCACTTTTTTTGAGATACGCTATTTTTTCTTGCGATCCAGATATTGTAAAATCGGAAACGTCCTTATCAACCTCCAAGATTTCCGGATCCTTTGGCATTAAAAAAACATTTTTGACCTCTGTCACGAGTCCGGATTCAACTGGTAGTGTTTTTGACCAGCTAAGATAATTATTTTTTTCAATGGAAACTTTATAGACTTTTGGTATTAAATTTGTAAATAAGATACCCCTTTTTATAAATATGGCTTTTTGGACATCTTTTTTGATCGAATCATTTATTGAGATCGTGTATTCTCCGTAATCGGCATTGACGAAAATGCCGCCGGTTTTTTGCATGGTGAATGTTTCGGTATCAAATTTATATCCCAGGGAATACATAATAACTGCCGGGCTTGCTATTAAAAAAATTGCGAGAGAAGCAAAAAATAACACCCTTCTTGTCTTTAAATTCATATGATTTTCTTACTTGTAAAAGTCATCTTTATGACTTATTATAAGTATAAGTTAATTTTGAAATATTGTCATGTCTGAGAAATTCATAATAGAAGGAGGGCATAAATTAAAAGGCGAAATAGAGGTTTTGGGGGCAAAAAACGCCGCCTTGCCGATATTGGTCGCTTCCGTGCTTTCCAAAGAAAGATCAATAATTGATAACATTCCGCTTATCGGGGATGTTTTTACAATGCTTGAAATTTTAAAAAGCATAGGAGTAAAAATAAAATTCCTTGGAAAAAGAAAAATACAGATCGATCCATCAAAGATACATCTTTCAAATATGGATTACGATCTCGTCACGAGCATCAGATCTTCAGTTTTTCTTTTTGGCGCTTTGTCCTCAAGATTTAAAAATTTTAAATTGACGACCCCGGGAGGCTGTCAGCTTGGCTCAAGGGTTTTGGATCCGCATTTTGAAGGCCTTAAGTCAGTCGGTGTTTCAATAAAAAAAGAAAATGGAGTTTACTATGTTTCAAATACTGCTGGTAAAAAGGGAAAAAGAGAGATAGTGCTTTCCGAGATGTCCGTCACCGCCACTGAAAATGTAATTTTAGCATCAGTTTTATCCAAAGGAACGATTGATGTTTATGCGGCCGCTTCCGAACATTATGTGCAGGACCTTTGCCATTTTCTAAATAAGATGGGCGCGAAGATCTCCGGTATCGGAACCAGCCACCTTACTATAGATGGCGTTGAGAGTCTTTCCGGCTCGGAGCATTTTGTGATGTACGACCCGATAGAGATGGGAACATTCATATCTTTGGCGGCAAGCACGCAAAGCGACATTTTGATAAAAAACACAATACCCGAATTCATTCGTTTTGAGCTCTTGAAATTCAAAGAAGCCAATGTCAATTTTAAAATTTTAAATAAAAAGAAATTCAGCAAGGGATGGGGATATGAGCTGGCGGATCTCAAGATAAAACCATCAAAATTAAAAGCCGTTAAAAAGGTACATAATATGCCTTATCCAAGCTTTTCAGCCGATATATTGCCGATATTTGCCGTTTTGATGACACAGGCCAAAGGTGTCAGTTTGATACACGATTGGATGTATGAAGGCAGGATGAAATATATAGAGGAGCTCAATAGAATGGGCGCTGACGCATTCATCTGCGATCCTCACAGAGCATTGGTGACCGGCCCGACAAAACTGGAAGGGAAAAATATTACCGGTTTTGACCTGAGAGCCGGAGCGACACTAATGATAGCGGCTTTGATAGCAAGCGGAAAAAGTGTTATAAGTAATGCATATCAGGTGGACAGAGGATATGAAGAGATTGAGAAAAGACTTAAAAAAATAGGCGCGAAAATTAAGAGGATTAAGAGTTAAAAATATGAAAAAGATAGGAATTGATCTTGGAACGACGAATTGTTTGGTTTATGTTCCAAAAAAAGGAATTTATGTTAATGAGCCTTCAGTGGTGGCGGTTTCTGTGCTTGATGGTTCAGTTTTGGCTGTCGGCACGGAAGCAAAAGAGATGATCGGCAGGACGCCGGACACGATCAGAGCGGTTAGACCGTTAAGAGACGGCGTGATAGCGGATTACAAGGTGACAGAAGCGATGCTCAGGTATTTCATAGATAAAGCTTCCGGAAGATTCAGATTTACAAGACCGGAAGTTATGATATCCGTGCCTGCCGGTATCACATCCACTGAAAGAAGAGCGGTGATAGACGCGGCCGTTCAAGCCGGAGCAAAGTCGGCTTATCTTGTCAAAGAGCCTGTTTTGGCTGCCATAGGCGCCGGAATACCGATAAATGAAGCTTCCGGAAATATGATAGTCAATATAGGCGGTGGCACGGCGGAGATCGCTGTCATATCTCTGGGCGGGATAGTCTCTTGGGCATCCGTCAGAGTTGCTGGCAATAAGCTTGATCAGGCGATAGCCGACTATATAAAGAAAAAACATAATCTGGCGATAGGCGAAAGGACGGCCGAGCAGATAAAAATAGAGATAGGTTCGGCGGTCAAGCAAAAAGATGAAGATATCATAGAGATAAGAGGCAGGGATCTTATCGCCGGTTTGCCAAAAACGATTGAAATATCAAGCAACGAAATAACAGAGGCGATATCAGAGCAGTTAAAAGAGATAGTCAGGGCGGTTAAGATGGTTTTGCAGGAGACCCCTCCGGAATTGGCGGCGGATATCATGGATAAAGGAATGGTGGTTTCAGGTGGCGGAGCGCTTTTAAGGAATATCGATCAGCTTCTTTTGAATGAAACCGGTGTGCCATGTGTAAAAGCCAAAGATCCTCTTTTTTGCGTGGCAAAAGGCACCGGAATAGTTTTGGACAACTTGGATGTTTACAAAAGAAGCATAATGTTGAAAAAATAATGAAAATAGGCATTCATGTCGGTTCGGCGTTTGCGGAAAAAAGAACCGGAGTAGAAGAGTATGCTTATCGCGTCATTTTAAATTTAGCAGGTCTTGAAGAATCAAAAGATCACGAATTCATATTGTATTCAAATCCAAAAGTCAATAAAAATTTTCCAAGTTTGCCGAAAAATTTTCTTATCAGGGAGTTAAAATTTCCGTTTTTTTGGACAAAGTTAAGGCTTGCTTTTGAGCTTTTTTTGCATCCGGTGGACGCCTTGTTCGTGCCGGCAAATTTTCTGCCGATCTTTTTTCCAAATAATACAACAATTACCATTCACGGAGTCGAGTTTGAATATCTACCTAAAGGATATTTTAAATATCAGCTTAGCTATTTAAGGCGCGGAACGAAAGAGGCGATAAAATATGCAAAAAAAATAATAACGGTTTCTGATAACACAAAAAATGATCTTATCAAATTATATAATGCGGACAGTAAAAATATACATACTGTGCATCATGGAGTATTCAATCTTCTCAAAAATTCAGAGGTCAAACAAAGCAAAGAAAAGTACATTTTGTACATTGGCAGAATAGAGAGAAAAAAAAATATTATTGGAATGATAGAGGCTTTTGAAATAGCCAAGAAAAAATTCAAGATACCGCACAAGTTTATTTTGCTTGGCGGAGATGGGTACGGATATGATAAAATAAAAAAGCGGATAGACAGCTCATCTTATAAGGATGACATTAAGATGAAAGGATATGTAAGCGAGAAAGAAAAGGAGAGTTTTTTGTCAGGGGCTGATATATTTTTATTTTCTTCTTTTTATGAGGGTTTTGGGATGCCGATACTTGAAGCGCAGGTTCTGGGAGCGCCGGTGATCACTTCAAATATCTCATCTATGCCGGAAGTGGCCGGCGATGGCGCTTTAATGATCGATCCAAAAGATTCTGAAGAGATGGCGGAGGCGATCTACAAGATCTCTTCCGATGAAAATTTAAGAAAAAATTTAATTGAGAAAGGTTTTAAAAACGCAGAAAAATATAGCTGGGAGAGATGCGCGAAAGAAACATTAGACATTATTTTAAAAAGATGAGAGTGGCATTGGTGCATGATTATTTATTGAATTACGGAGGGGCAGAAAGAGTGCTTTCCGCTTTGTGCAAGATATATCCGGAAGCGGATATATTCACACTTCTTTACGATGAGAAGCTTTCAAAATATTTTCCAAAAGATAAGGTAAAAACCTCTTTTTTGGACGGCTTGCCGTATTTTCTGAAAAAAAATCACAAATTTCTTTTGCCTCTTCTTCCGATAGCCGTTGAGAGCTTTGATCTTTCGGATTATGACATCGTCATATCTTCATCATCGGTTTTTGCAAAAGGCGTGGTGACAAATCCCGGCACGGTTCATATCTGTTATTGCCATAGTCCGGCGAGATTTTTATGGGATTACAATGAAAGGTACTTAAAAGACGAAAAAAATAATGCGCTTTTCAAGCCTTTTATAAAATATTTGATACACAAAGCTAGGATCTGGGACAGGTCCTCTTCCGAAAGAGTGGATGTCTGGATAGCCAACTCAAAAGTGACTCAGGAAAGGATAAAAAAATATTACAAAAAAGACGCTGTCGTCATACATCCGCCGGTCAAATCTTTAAATTGCAGAAGAAATGATCTTAAGATAAGAGATTATTTTTTGGTTGTTTCAAGGCTTTCGCCTTACAAAAAAATTGACTTGATAATCAACGCATTCAACGAGCTTGGTTTGCCACTGGTTGTCGTCGGCGGAGGAAGGGATAAAAAGAGGCTTCAAATGTTTGCCGAAAATAATATTGTATTTACCGATTTTGTTCCTGATGCTGAGCTTGCTTGTTATTACCAAAATTGCAAAGCTTTTGTGATGGCGCAGGAGGAGGACTTTGGAATAGCGCCGCTTGAGGCTATGAATTTTGGCAAGCCGGTTTTGGCTTATAAAAGAGGCGGGGCGGAAGAGTGGCTGAAAGAGGGAGTTAACGGAGAGTTTTTTTTGGAGCAAACAAAGGAGTCTTTGAAAAAAGGCATTGAAAAAATTGAAGAGAGCATTTCAAAATACGACAAAAATAAGATCAGAGAAAGCGCTACAGGCTTTAATTTTGAGATATTCAAAGAAAAGATAGAAAATATAGTTTCTCAAAATATGGATAAAAAAAATGACGCTTGATAAAGCGTCATTTGAATTTTACCCCGTTAGAAGC
>JACQDS010000052.1 GCA_016200995.1 Candidatus Azambacteria bacterium
GCTGGAGATCGTTTCCGAGAATAATGGCGTGCTTACTTTAAGATCCGTCTCAGGAGATTACGAAGTTTATCATGAAAGTTCTGACACCAGGGAGAAAATAAAAACCCCGGGAGGTGCTATTTACCTTTTTAACATAAGAACACGAACTTTTCAGTAGCTTGTTATTTAATTCAAAATCCCCGCGCAGCTGCGCGGGGATTTTTACATAAATTTTTTAATCTCTTTTATCTTGTCTCTTATCGCCGCCGCTTTTTCAAAATCCATCTCTTCAGCGGCTTTTTTCATCTCTTTTTTAAAGTCGGAGACCATTTTTTTGACATTTACGGTTTTTGATAAAAGACCAAGCGGAGTATTTTTAACGACGTCCGACGTCGATATTTTTTTCAATTCGCCTTTTTTTGTTCCGCCAAGGATATTTTCTCTGATCTCTTTTTCGATCTGTTTTGGGGTGATGCCGTGTTTTTTGTTGTATTTTTCTTGAATTTCTCTTCTTCTTTCGGTTTCTTTTATCGCTGTTTTCATGGATTTTGTGGTTGTGTCAGCATACATTATGACTTTGCCGTTTATATTTCTTGCCACGCGGCCTATCGTTTGGATAAGCGTCGTTGCATTCCTTAAAAAGCCTTCTTTGTCAGCGTCAATTATGGCTATCAAAGAAACCTCCGGCAGATCAAGGCCTTCTCTTAAAAGGTTTACGCCGACGACGGCATCGTAAATGCCTTTTCTGAGGTCGCTTAAAACTTCAGGCCTTTCAAGCGTCTTTGTCTCCGAATGCAGATAGTGGACTTTTATGCCTTTTTCTTTTAAATATTCGGAAAGGTCTTCCGCCATTCTTTTTGTCAGAACGGTGATAAGCGTTCTTTCATTTTTTTCGACTCTTTTTTTGATCTCATTTATCAGGTCGTCTATCTGGCCTTTTGACCTTCTCACTTCAATTTCCGGATCCAAAAGTCCGGTTGGACGGATTATCTGTTCAACAATGTTTCCTTTTGACTTCTCAATTTCGTATTCTGCCGGAGTCGCGGAAACGTAGACGGTCTGCGCGGTTATTTTTTCAAATTCGGAAAATCGCAAAGGCCTGTTGTCTTTGGCGGAAGGCAAACGGAAGCCGTATTCTATCAAAGTTTCTTTTCTGGCTTTGTCGCCGGCATACATTCCTCTTATTTGCGGAATCGTCATATGCGACTCGTCTATCATCACCAAAAAATCATCTCCGTGAGCGTGCCTAAAGTAATCTATCAATGTGAATGGCGGGGAGTCCGGTTCGCGAAATTCCATATGCGAAGAGTAGTTCTCAATGCCGTGGCAGTAGCCGGCGTCTCTTAGCATCTCCATATCAAATCTTGTTCTTTGCTCAAGCCTTTGAGCTTCAAGAAGTTTTCCCTGATCCTTTAGCTCCTTCAGTCTTTTTGCAAGTTCTGCGTAAACGTTAGCGATCGCTATCTCCAAATTGTCCGAAGGCGCAACCCAAAATTTCGCTGGAAATATTTTTATTGATTCAACGCTATTTGGTCTTGCGTCCATTTTGCTTTCTTGGATGCTTATGCTTTCAATTTTATCTCTTGCGATCTCTATTTTTAAAATATCATTTCCCGTGGAAGGGTAGATCTCCACCATCTCTCCTTTGGCTCTGAATGTTCCCGGGGTTTTCTCTATCTCGTTTCTTTTGTATTGCAGGCTGACGAGATTTTTCAAAAGCTCGCTTCTTTTTACACTTTGGCCGACCGTCAAACTCAAGCTTAGATTTTCGTAGTTTGCCGGCGAGCCGATGTTGTAAATGCAGGAGACAGAGGCGATAACTATAGTGTCGTTTCTTGTCAAAACAGCCTGTGTCGCTTCATGTCTTAGCCTGTCCAGCTCCTCGTTTATCTTCACATCTTTGTCTATATATGTGTCGGTTTGCGGAATATACGCTTCCGGCTGGTAATAGTCGTAGTAAGAAACGAAATAATGCACCGAGGCTTCCGGCATGAACTCTTTGAACTCCTGATAAAGCTGGTGCGCCAAAGTTTTGTTGTGAGAGATAACGAGTGTCGGCTTTTTGGTGTTTGCTATCACATTTGCCATCGTGAATGTCTTACCGGAGCCGGTGACGCCAAGAAGCGTCTGGTCTTTTTCCCCGACTTCAATTCCGGCAGTCAGCTTTTCTATCGCCTTTGGCTGATCGCCGGTCGGTTTGTATCTTGATATGACTTTTAGCATATTTGAAATGTAGCACTTGAAATCATCTTATGCAATATAGTACACATTTAACAAAAAGAAGGAAGAGTCCTAAAAAAGAGCCAGAATATTTTTTCTCCGCCTTTTTCGCAAAGAGATGAGGCGGGC
This sequence comes from Candidatus Azambacteria bacterium, assembly GCA_016200995.1. GTDB lineage: Bacteria > Patescibacteriota > Minisyncoccia > GWC2-36-17 > M10-OD1-4 > M10-OD1-4. Next base: position 2,329 of record JACQDS010000052.1, read on the forward strand.
TACATAAGTTCACTTCAAGATGGGAATCTTTAAGGAAGTAAAAGTATGCAGCAATTCAACAAATTCAAAGGAACAAAAGGCTTCTTGAGTATCATGCTTTTAACCGACCATGTCGGCTACAAGGTTTTTGTGACTGAAAGATCTTTGAGCGTCTTGGAGCATAGCTCGCAAGCCGAGCTGTTTACGCATCTAAATGTCAAAGAGGACGCGCTTGAGCTTTACGGCTTTCAGACGCGAGAAGAGCTTGAGCTTTTTGAGCTTTTAATAACAATCTCCGGCATAGGGCCGAGAGTGGCCTTGGGTGTTGTTTCCATTGATACCCCGGATGCGATATCGGAAGCTATTTTAAATGATGATGCGAAATATATGACCAAAGTTTCAGGTATCGGACTGAAAACCGCCCAGAAAATAGTGATAGAGTTAAGAGACAAAGTGGCGAAGCTGAGTTTTGGCAAAGCTTCGACCGGCGGAGTGAAAGATTCAGAAGTGATAGACGCCCTTGAGGCTCTGGGATATTCCTCAAAGGATGCAAGAGAAGCGCTTAAACACATCTCAAAGGATATTGAAAAAATTGAGGGTAAGATCAAAGAAGCTTTGATATTTTTAGGAAAATGAATCCCGTTAGAGATAGCGGACGCAGAAAATATTTATTTAAATAGAATAAAATTAATAAAAATTACTTTAATAGTAGTGCGCTGGATATGTTCAGTCCGCGTCCTATCTCTAACGGGATGAAAATAGAGCTGATCTCAAAAAATGATAAAAATACTTTTGACGCTTTTGTTTTGAAAAACAACAGCTCTTCTTTGCAGTCTTTTGAATGGGGAGAGTTTCAAGAGTCTTTTAACAGAGACGTTTTGAGATATTTTGTTAAAGAGAACGGAAAGATAATTCTTTCCGCTTCGGTTTTGGTTTACTCGCTTCCTTTTAAGAAAAAATATTTTTATATTCCGTATGGTCCCGTTGTTTCTTCAGAGGCTGGCGCGGAAAAAATTAACGAGGCTTTTTCTATGCTTATTGCAGATCTAAAAATAAAAGCGAAAAAAGAAAAGGCGATATTTTTAAAAGTTGAGCAGGAATATCCGAAAATTGATCTGCTTGATCTCGGATTTAAAAAATCCGAAAAGGATGTGCAGGCGAGAGAAACTCTGATACTTGATATTTCAAAGCCGGAAGATGAGCTTTTGCGGGATATGAAGCAGAAAACAAGATACAATATCAAGGTGGCGCAAAAGCATAATGTGAAGATCTTTGAGATTGCTAATAAGGCTGCCGCTTTTGATATGTTTTACAAAATTCTTGCGGAAACCTCCAAGAGAAACGGCTTCAGGCTTCATCCGAAAAGATATTATGAGAATATGGTTGATATGTTTTTTTCTCACGATTCCGGCTCTTCTCGGAATGCTATTTCTGGCGTGTTAACGGAAGCTCAGCCAAGCTCTCCCGATGGAGAGCTTGGCGTGAGCGCGCAGAAGAAAGAGTATTCCGAGAAGAGCCGGCCGGAATTAAAAGAGAGAATATTTTTCGCCGAATGCGAAGGCAAGATAATCGCTTCGGCGCTTGTCGGAATTTTCGGAAAAAGAGCGACATTCCTTCATGGCGCCTCTTCCGATGAGCATAAAAATGTTATGGCGCCGTATCTTTTGCATTGGGAAATAGCGAAAAAAATGAAGGCTCTAGGATGCTCTGAGTACGACTTTTGGGGGATCGTCACGGAAAAGACCGACCCGAAAAAAAGAGAGCAGTGGGAGGGCTTTTCAAGGTTTAAGATGGGCTTTGGAGGGGATATTTTTGAATATCAAGGCGCGTATGACTTATCGCTTCAAAAGCTCTGGCATTTGGCGTATAAAATAGCGAGAAAATTTTCATGAAAAGTCTGATCAAAAAAATAATTCCAAAAAATGTTTTTCAGGCGTATCACTTTTTATGGGCGTTTTTTTCTGCCCTGTTTTTTGGATTTCCGTCCAAGAGTATGATTGTTGTCGGAGTCACTGGAACAAAAGGGAAATCAACAACGACATATATGCTTGCGAAAGTTTTGGAAGAAGCGGGGCTTGCGGTCGCCGTTTCTTCATCTTTGATATTTAAGATAAAGGAAAAGGAATGGATAAATCCGTATCATATGACGATGGTCGGAAGGTATAGAATGCAGAAATTTCTTTATGAGGCAAAAAAGGCAGGGTGCAAATATATTGTTATTGAAGTGACCTCCGAGGGCATCGCTCAAGCAAGGCACAAATTCATAGATTTTGATATCGCAGTTTTTACCAATTTGTCAGAAGAGCATCTTGAGGCGCATGGAGGTTTTGAAAATTACAAAAAAACAAAAGGCATTCTTTTTGATTCGCTGAAAAGATCAAAAAGAAAAAATATAGACGGCAAGCCGGTGGGAAAAATGATAGTGGCAAACGCCGACGATGAAAATGCAAAATATTTTTTAAATTTTGAAGCCGATAAAAAATGCGTTTTTAGTTTTAAAAACAAGTGCGAAGTTTCCGGAGTTGAGATTTTCAAGTGTGTCGCGCCTATGGATCTGAAAGTCTCAAGCGGAGGTTCGGATTTTGTTTTGGATGGCGTTGAATTTCATTTAAATATTCTTGGCGAGTTTAACGCTTATAACGCGCTTTGCGCTCTTTCAGCCGCAAATATGCTCGGAGTTGATCTTAAAAAAACAAAAAAGGCTTTGGAGGATGTCAAAGAGATCCAAGGCAGGATGAAGTTTGTAAATGCCGACCAGAAATTCACCGCTATAGTTGACCTCGCTCATACGCCATCTTCTTTTGAAGCTGTTTTTAAAACAGCAAAGTCGATACAAAAAGAAAACGGAAAGATCATAGCGGTGTTCGGCTCGGCCGGCGGTGGGCGCGACAAATGGAAGAGGCCGGAACTTGGTCGGATAGCCGCTGAAAATTCAGATTATATCATTTTGACCAACGAAGACCCGTATCTTGAAGATCCGACGGAAATATTAAATAATATAAAATCCGGAATAGAAAATTCAGGATTTTCCGGAAAACTTGATATAATTGAAGACAGGAAAGAGGCAATATTAAAAGCCGTTCTTTCCGCCGCAGATGATGACACGGTTTTATTTTTAGGAAAGGGAACGGAAAAAACCATGGTCATAGGCGGAAATTCAATTCCTTGGGATGAAGAAGAGGTTGTAATTAATGTGATAAAAAATATGAAAAACGGAGAAAAAGGTTCGCAAGTTTCTTTTATGGTGCTTTTGGTGGCGCTTCTGGTGTTGGTCTTTGTCGGGCTGTCATTTGCCAAAAATTTGTTTTTCAGCACATTGAGAGAAAATGTTCCGAATAAGGAAAATATTTTATCTTCATCTTTTACGGATGATTCAATAGTTCATGTTTCCATTGACGGCGCCGAGCTTATAACGGAGGTCGCAAAAAGCGATGTAAAAAAATCCAAAGGGCTTTCGGACAGGCAATTTTTAAACGCCGGCAGCGGAATGCTTTTTGTTTTTGATAAGTCGGGAGTCTATCCTTTCTGGAATAAAGATACGCATATTCCGCTTGACATTTTATGGATAGAGAACGGCAAGGTGGCGCATATTTTGGACGGTTTGCCGGTTTACAACGGAGTTGAAACCATAACGGAATTTCCGAATGTTTCGGCCAATTTTGTCTTGGAGGCCAATCACGGATTTGTGAAAGATAATAATGTAAAACTTGGCAGTAAAGTCATAATCAAATGAATCCCGTTAGAAACCATGGTGGCGGGATTGCGTATAAGTATGTAAAATTGCATAATAATTAAATCATAGCAGGTTGATATAAATATAATCTGTTTCTAACGGGATGAAGATAAAATTTTTAGAATCAAAAAAATATAATAAAAATATAGTAAAAATTTCTTTGACGGAAGAAAAAGAAAATAAGCTCTTTCTTTTAAGCGACGGATCAATATCGGCATCAGTGGGCATTCAGGACAAAAAAGAGATGAACACAAGAAAGCTTGTGAGCCTAGCAAGAAAAATAATACTTTTTGCAAAAACAAACAAGCTTAAAAATATCGCGATCGATCTTTCTGATTTTGTTTTTCCGAGTCTTGATATATCCAAATACGAGCTTGCAAAAATTCTGGCGATAAATTTTAAAATGGCGAATTTTGAATTTACGCAATTTAAAACCGCTTCAAAGGAAAACTGGAGTTTGGTGGATAATGTTTTCGCGCGGGGATCAAAAGTGGAAGAAAGAGCCGGGTTTAAAGACGGCGCAATTATAGGCGACGAGGTGAATGGAGCCAGAGTTCTTGCAAATGCTCCGGGAGGCGATATGACGCCGGCAATCTTGGCGGAAGAGGCAAAAAAAGCGGCAAGGGGCACAAAAGTGAAGGTTAAGATTTTAAGCGAGGCCGAGATCCGAAAGCTGAAGATGGGCGGAATTTTAGGTGTCGCTAAAGGCTCAGATGAAAAGCCGAAATTTATCATAATGGAATATAAAAATGGAGGCAATGAAAAACCTATCGTGCTTGTCGGCAAAGGTGTGACGTTTGACACCGGCGGACTTAATTTAAAGCCTTCAAACAGCATTCTTGAGATGAATATGGATATGTCCGGAGGCGCGGCTGTCATCCACGCGGTAGTCGCCGCGGCAAAGCTCGGCATTAAGAAAAATATAGTCGCTCTTGTTCCGGCCGTTGAAAATATGCCTTCCGGCTCAAGCTATAGACCGGGAGATATTTTAAGATCAATGTCAGGGAAGACGATAGAAGTTTTAAATACGGATGCCGAGGGGAGAATAATTTTAGCCGATGCTTTAACATATGCAGAAAGATATAAGCCGAGGCTTGTGGTTGATGCTGCGACGCTGACCGGCGCGGCGGTAGTTGCCTTGGGGCAAAGAGCTTCAGCCGTATTTTCAAAAGATGAAAATATTGCTAAAACTTTATGCGAGCTTGGCGAAAGAAGCGGGGATTATCTTTGGCCTTTGCCTTTGTGGGATGAATACGAAGATGATATAAAAGGCACTTTCGGAGATTTTGCCAATACGGGAAAAACAAGCTACGGTGGAGCGATAAACGGAGCGATCTTTCTATATCAATTTGCAAAAGAATATCCGTGGGCGCATATAGACATCGCCCCGAAGATGACCTCTTACGACGGCGACCATCTCGCCAAGGGCGCCTCCGGCGCGCCAGTGAGGTTGCTTGTGGAGTTATTAAAAAATTACTAATAATAAAAATACCCGCTCAGATGAGCGGGTATTTTTATTATTAGTTTTTGCTTTTTATGAGCTCTATGAATTCCTCTAAAGTTTTTTGTCCGATCTTGCCTTCGTCGCGAGATTCTACCATGACTTTCTTTTGTTCCAGCTCTTCGCCTCCGAGCACGAGCATGTAAGGAACTTTTTCCAGCTTGCCTTGGCGAATCTTTTTGCCTAGGCTTTCGTCTGAGTCATCAAGCTCGACTCTTATGTCGATATCTCTTAATTTTTCAAAAACATCTTTTGCATATTCTTTATGCGCTTCCGCGATAGAAATGACTTTTACTTGAACGGGAGAAAGCCAGACTGGGAAGGCGCCGCCAAAGTGTTCTATTATCACCGATAAAAATCTTTCAAGAGATCCGGCTATCGCTCTGTGTATCATTACCGGAGCTTCTTTCTCGCCTTTTTCATTGGTAAATTCAAGCCCGAACCTTTCCGGCATTACAAAATCAAGCTGGGCAGTCGCAAGCTGCCACTCTCTGCCGATTGCGTCTTTAAACATAAAATCAAGCTTAGGTCCGTAGAAAGCCGCTTCGCCATCCACTTTTTTATAAGGCAAGCCTTTTTTCTTGACTATATCTTCCAATATATCTTCCGCTCTATTCCAATTTTCTTCTTTACCAAGATATTTCTCCTTTTCTTTTTTGTCTCTTGCGGAAACTCTGACCCAGAAATCCCCTTCATTGAACATACAAAGCGCAGTGTAGAATTGCTCAATTACGCTAACAACATTATTTATCTCCTGTTCTATCTGTTCAACGGCGCAGAAAACATGTCCGTCGTCTTGCGAGATGCTTCTTACTCTTGAAAGCCCAAGCAATTCACCGGCTTGTTCATCCCTGTAAACCATCGTTGTCTCCGCGTATCTTATAGGCAGGTCTTTGTAGCTTCTTTGTTTTGAGGCAAAGATCTGAGTGTGATGAGGGCAGTTCATCGGCTTCATGACAAATTCCGTATTTGACGCGCCCTTGACCTTAAAAAGCTCTTCGCCGAATTTCGTCCAATGGCCGGATTTTTCATAAAGATCTTTTTTTGTGATATGCGGTATCGTCACTTTCTGATATCCGAAATTCTTTTGAATGCTCTGGATCTTTTCAATGATCGCGTCGCGCATCGCCGTGCCTTTTGGGGTGAAAAGCGGAAGCCCGGGCCCTATCAGCTCGGAGAATGTGAAGAGATCAAGCTCTTTTCCAAGCCTTCTATGATCTCTTTTTTGGGCTTCCTCTTTTTGCTTAAGGTGCGCGTCAAGACTTTCTTTGTTTTCAAAGGCGAGGCCGTAGATTCTTGTCAGCATCTTGTTTTTTTCGTCGCCTCGCCAATAAGCGCCGGCGAGTTTATCAAGTTTGAATGCGTCGGCGTTGATCTCTTTTGTATTGTCCACATGTCCGCCACGGCAGAGGTCTAAGAATTTTCCGACAGTGTAGGTTGTAAGTTTTTTCCCGTCTCCGGAAAACTCTTCTATAAGTTCAAGCTTGTAAGGAGCCTCTTTGAAGATCTCTTTTGCTTCCGATACTGAAACCTCATTTCCGGAAAAATCCAGGGTTTGTTTCACAAGGTGCTTTATTCTTTTTTCAAGATCTTTCAGATCATCCGCGTTTGGAGTAGGTCCGCCGGAAAAATCAAAGTCATAGTAAAAACCGGTCTCAATTACCGGACCGATGGCGAGCTTTGCGTGCGGGTATTTTTCGAGCACCGCAGAAGCCAAAAGATGAGCTAGGGAGTGCCTTATATTGTGTAGTTTTTCATTTTCCATATATTTTTAATAAATTCAATATACCACCATTTTTTTATTATTGGAAGCATCTGTATTAGTCCACCCTAAATGAGAATTTTGATTAACGTTTAATGTATTTAATATATATCTTAATGCCAAGATAAGCCCTAAGGAGTGATGCCTCCTCTTGGTATTGTACCACAAAAGCCAATCCATGAGCTTTTTGTTGAATGCATCGATCTCATAAGCCAAGGTCTGTCTGTTGTAATTTGAGAACTCTTGTGATCTTAAATGGGGCCACTCTTTCAAGCTTCTTTGTGAAATCTTTTGCTATACTTTTACTTCCTTAAAGATTCCCATCTTGAAGTGAACTTATGCACTTGCCCCCACTTGGAGACTCAATCTCCAAGTGGATGCTTCCAATAATAAAAAAATGGTGGTATATTGAATTTATTAAAAATA
>JACQDS010000051.1 GCA_016200995.1 Candidatus Azambacteria bacterium
ATTGAGCTTTATGCTTTGTTGACTTATTTTTTAGATCATTATGTTCTTTAAATCTTCTTCTAAGGTCATTAGTATATCCTATATAAACCCATCCATCCAGCTTACTTTTTAGCATATACACATAAAACATAATGAAATTTATTATATATTAGCTTTCCAGAAAAATCAATATGTCGCGCACTTAATTCATCATTCGCAGATCATAATTCATAAATTTCTAGATCCCCTCTTTTTTCAGCTCTTCCAAGAGAGTTTTTTGTTTTTTTGTGAGTTTTTCCGGAGTTTTAATATTTACTTTCACAAGCATATCGCCTTTGCCAAAACCGCTTCTTTTTGGCATTCCGTAGCTGGCGACTTTTATGATCTTTCCGGATTGAACCCCTTCCGGAATTTTCAGCTGCACGCTTTTATACAAAGTCTCTATCTCGACTTTGTCGCCAAAAACCGCCTGAGTGAAATTTATCGGCAGATTCATTATTAAGTCGTCGCCGTTTCGCAAAAGATCCTTGTGAGGCTTTATGGATACGGAAACAAACAAGCTTCCGCTCGCGCCACCATGCGGAGCGTCGTTTCCTTTTTTGGGGATCTTAAATGTCTCGCCGTCCTCTATGCTTTGCGGTATTTTTATCTTAAATGAGTCTGTCTTTTTTAAGACTCCTTCCCCATGGCATTTTTTGCATTTTTCTTTCGGGATATGGCCTTTACCAAGACACTCATCGCAAACACCCTGCTGTTTCATAACGCCAAATATCGTTTTGAAAAATTTCTCCTGCGCGCCTTTGCCTTGGCAGGCGTGGCATTTGACGGTTTCAGTCTTTGGTTCGGCGCCGGATCCTTCGCAAGTATCGCAATGCATCATTCTATGAATATTCATCTCTTTTGTCTCGCCAAAAGCCGACTCTAAAAGAGATATCTCTATATGCGTTTTTAGATCAGCGCCTTTTTTTTGCCTGCCTGTCGCCTCTCTTTGCCCACCAAATCCTCCGCCAAAAAGATCTTCAAATATGTCGGCAAAGCCTTCCGCTCCGCCGCCTGAAAAATCCCACTGAAAACCCTGACCGCCGCCAAACCCAGAAAAACCGCTTGGACCGCCGGCTCCGCCAAAACCTGCCGAGCCGAACTGATCGTACTGTGTTCTTTTTTGCTTGTCGCCAAGCACCTGGTAAGCTTCATTGACCTCTTTGAATTTCGCCTCATCCCCGCCTTTTTTATCCGGGTGGTATTTATGCGCCATCGTTCTGTATGCCTTTTTTATATCATCTTCCGAAGCGCCTTTTTCCACGCCTAAAATTTTGTAGTAGTCTTTGCTCATCTTTATTGTATGGTTATAAACTCTTTATCAACCTGCTTCACCTCCACTCGCAAGAGCCCCAAGAGCTTGAATGTTTTGAATAGAATGAATGCGAAAGCGACACTGACCCTGTTTAAAATAAATCCAGCTGATTTTATGGATAGAAACACCAAGATGGCCAAAACGATCGGAACAAAAGATGAGTTTGGAACAAGATACTTTTTAATGTAGGAGTTCGCAACGAGCGCCATTATGTCGTTAAGGGTTTCCGCCCCGGAAAGAGACACGCCCACTCCACTTGCCAGATCGTTTCTCTGTTTTGCGAGCTGGGTTTTAAAATTTTTTTTTATAATATCGGCGCTAACACCGGACTCCTTGGCGACACTGGCTATCAGAAATTCGTCAACGCTCATCCCGCTTTGGTAAGCCGGCATCTGAAGCTGGATGAATTTCTCTGCAAGCGGCGCGACTTGGGAAAAGACTTTTGGCGAGACCTTCACATCGGCGACATTGATAGGGTAAAAATACGAAGCAAAAGCAAAAAGCGCCGCAAAGGCCGTGAGAAGAGACGGCGCGCCGTAAAGTATCGCCGGATGAAATTTGAGCTTTAGATTGTTTTTAATATTTTGGTTGAGCCTCGCTTTGGCAAAGATAAAAAATACCATCGATAAAGCCGTGGCCGCGAGATATTCAACTTTAAAGCCTAAAACCAAAATAAACACCAAAAGAAATAGAGCGAATGCCGCTATCGGCAGCCAATCGGAAAAAACAAAAAACAAAAAAATAAAAAATCCTGCAGCAACAGAAAACAAAACCGCCATGCTTAAGATGTGAAACCCGTCGGAAAACGTCAAAATATCTTTAAACCCGATCCAGATCATAAATGACAATAAAGCGGATATCGCAAAGATTGATATTTTAATGATGTTTTGTTTTGACATTGCGGTTTCTTCCGGCCGCGCCGAAGCTTCGGCGCGGCCGGACATTTGAATGTTATTTTGTTATTTTGACTCCTCCACTTCCCCTTCTATAGGCTTTTCATCATCTTTCTTTTCCGTTTTCTTCTCTTTTTGAGCCTCAGCTGAAGCTTTTTGGTACATTTCGGAGCCGATCTTTTGCGCTATCTTTGAAAGCTCTTCGGTAGCTTTTTTAATGGCGTCTTTATCCGTTGAATCTTTCAATTTTTTCAGCGCCTCGATCTTTTCTTCAAGTTCTTTTTTCTCGCCGGCCTCTATCTTTCCGGAAAACTCGGACAGTGTCTTCTCAGCGGAATACAAAGTCGCCTCGGCGGTGTTTTTCACCTCTATGAGCTCTTTTTTCTTAGCGTCCTCCTCGGCGTGCATCTCGGCGTCCTTTTTCATCTTCTCTATCTCCTCTTTTGAAAGCCCTGAAGAGGCTTCTATTCTTATTGACTGCTCTTTACCGGAAGCTTTGTCTTTTGCTTTGACGCTTAAAATTCCGTTGGCATCTATGTCAAAAGAAACTTCAACCTGCGGGACCCCCCTTGGCGCGGATGGAATGCCGTCAAGCATAAACCTTCCCAAGCTTTTGTTATCCGATGCCATATGGCGCTCACCCTGAAGCACATGCACCTCCACCGAAGGCTGATTGTCCACCGCAGTTGAGAAAAGTTGCGTTTTTGATACCGGAATGGTCGTGTTTTTTTCGATCATCTTCGTGCAAACTCCTCCTAAAGTTTCTATTCCAAAAGACAAAGGTATGACATCCAAAAGCAGAATGTCTTTGACATCTCCCTGAAGCACACCACCTTGAATGGCCGCTCCGGCAGCGACAACCTCGTCAGGATTGATGCCCTTATGCGGCTCTTTGCCAAAAAGATTTTTCACAGCTTCCTGCATCGCCGGCATTCTTGTCTGTCCACCGACTAAGATCACTTCATTAATATCGGAGACACCAAGTCCGGCATCTTTTATGACGTTTTTTGTCACCTCTATAGATTTTTTGATATACTCGCCGACAAGCTCTTCAAGCTTTGCTCTTGTCAGCTTTATGTTCAAATGTTTCGGACCTTCCGCATCGGATGTGATAAATGGAATATTCACTTCCGTTTCCAGAGCGCTTGAAAGCTCTAGTTTTGCCTTTTCAGCGGACTCTTTTAATCTTTGCAAAGCCAAAACATCTTTTGAAAGATCAATTCCTTGATCCTTTTTAAACTCATCTATCAGCCAATGGATCACCTTTTGGTCAAAGTCATCTCCACCAAGATGCGTATCCCCTCCTGTCGCTTTCACTTAAATGGTATCGGCGCCTATATCCAAGACCGAGTCACCAGCGTCTTTTGTCGCCTGTCTCTGGCTGTCGTCAAAGTAGGCCGGAACAGTGATGATCGCTTCTTCTATCTTTCCTCCGAGCTTCTCTTCCGCATCCTGCTTGAGCTTCTGAAGCACCATGGCAGAGATCTCCTGCGGTGTGTGCCATTTATCTCCGAGTTTGACCTCAACGCCACCGTTTTTCGCCTCTCTTATCTCAAACGGAAAAAGCTTCTGATCTCTTGAAACCTCCGCGTCGGTGAATCTTCTTCCAATAAGCCTTTTGACGGAAAACAGAGTGTTTTTCGGGTTCGTCACTGCCTGTCTCTTTGCTAAAAGCCCGGCCTGTCTTTCGCCGTTTTTTGTCAAAGCTATCATAGAAGGGGTCGTTCTGTTGCCCTCCTTGTTCTCAATTATTTTTGGCTCGCCTCCCTCCACATAAGCCATCGCGGAGTTTGTTGTGCCTAAGTCAATTCCTAAAATTTTGCTCATAGTTTTTAAATTATTTTATTATTTACTAATTTTTACTTTCGCCGCTCTTATTGTTTTATTATTTAATTTGTACCCTTTCTGAAGTTCCTCAAGCACCGTTCCGGATTCCTTTTCCGACTCCTCTTCCATTATCGCCTCGTGCATATTTGCATCAAACGCTTCCCCGACAGCTTTTATCTCATCGATCCCGATGGATCTTAAAATGCTTTCAAACTGGCCATTGATGCTTAGCATTCCTTTCACCCAATTATTCTCTTTAAGATCGTCCGGGGTGTGTTTTAAAGCCAGCTTGAGGCTGTCAAGCACGGGAAGAATTTTGAGCACCAAGCTCTCCGTGGCCGACTCTCTTATCTTTTTCCCTTGCTCTTCAGACTCTTTTTTCAAGTTCAGAAAATCCGCTTTTAACCTTTTTGAGAGTTCAAGATATTGATCCCTCTCTTTTTCGCAGGCTTCGTTTTTTTCCGCCCCCTGTGCTGAGCTTGTCGAAGCGCCTTGTGCTGAGCTTGTCGAAGTATCTTTTTTATTTATATCATCTGTCATTTTAAAAGTCTTATTAATGAATTTATCAACTCTATATTTTTCTCATAATTCATCCTTTTCGGTCCTAATATCGCCACAATACTGTCCGATCCGGAAAAATTGCACTTTGAAACTATCATACCAAAGTCATTCGATCTTTTAAACGGATTCTCCTCGCCTATGAAAACCAGAAATTGATTCTCATCCATCTTTCTCACTATGCTTGAAATATTGTCTTCAAATGTGTCCACTATGCTTCCAAAATCCCTTCTAAAGGATATATCATCAAATTCCGGCTGGGCAAACACCTCGTTGATCCCTGAACGAAAAAGCATTTTTGCGCCCAAAGGCCCGGAGAAAACCACACCTTGCGAAAGCTCAGAAATAGACCTTGCCAAGTCGGCGAATATCTCATCCTGCCTTCTCCTTGCTTTTAAAAGCTCTGAAAAAACGCTCTTCATTCTATTTGTCTCTGTCTCCCTTTTTCCCAAAATATGATTGACAAAAAGTCTGTAGCCGGCATCCGTTGGTACTCTGCCGGAAGATGTGTGCGGCTGAAAAAGACAACCCATCTCCTCAAGCTCGGCAAATTCGCTTCGAAAAGTCGCCGGACTTATATCAAAGTCGTATTTTTCAAAAATAAGTTTTGAGCTGACCGGCTGGGCCGCTTTGATATATTCTTGAATGACCGCAAAAAGTATTGATTTTTGTCTATCTGTCATACTGAAAATGCTTACTTGTTTTAAGTATAACAAAATTAGCACTCTTTGGTCAAGAGTGCTAATTTAAGATTTTGTATTTTAATGTATTTTCACTATTTTATATTTAACGATGCCTTTTGGCGTATGGACATCCACCGTATCGCCTTCCCTGTTGCCCAAAAACGCCGAGCCGAGAGGAGATTGATTTGAAATCTTTCCGGCCGCCGGATCCGCCTCTTCGGAACCGACTATGGTAAACTCTCTTTTGCCAGCATCGGACTTTACTTCTATCGTTGAGCCTATCTGAACATCGCCCGTCGCTTTTGTTTTTGTTATTAAAACCGCATTTTTAAGAAAAGCTTCCATCTCCGCTATCTTTCTCTCGTTCATCTCTTGGGCCTCTTTAGCCTCCATATATTCCGCGTTCTCAGAAAGATCGCCGAACTTTTTAGCATCTTCAATTCTTCTTGAGATTTCTTGCCTACCAAGAGTCTTTAAGCTTTCCAACTCCTGTTGAAGCTCTTCTTTTCTCTCCTTCGTCACATATTGTTTATTATCCTCGTTCATCGTATGTACTCTTAATTATAATCTACTTTGAATTACGAAATGTCAGATGCGAGGCGTCGCCGAGCACCGAAGACGAAGCTGTACTTTAGTACTGCGAGTCAAGGAGCGGAGGCGCAACGAAGCAGATGGCGTTTTGTAGTTAAAAGTAGCCTATATATAATAAGCTAGATCTTCGGTAAGGTCAATATGACGCCGAGCAAACCTTAAGCATATCCTCCGCATGTCCGGAGACGGAGATCTTTCTGTAAATTTTATCTATCACACCATTTTCGTTTATTATGAAAGTTGACCTTTCCACGCCCATATATTTCCTGCCATACATGCTTTTCTCTTTCCAAACTCCGTAAGCCTCCAAAACTGAATGATCTTCATCCGACAAAAGCTCAAAAGACAAACTCTCTTTTTCAATGAATTTCAGATGGCTTTTTATACTGTCCGGGCTCACTCCAAAAACCACAGCTCCGGCTTTTTTAAATTTTCCGTAAAGATCCCTGAAATTTTGCGCTTCGGCCGTGCATCCGGGTGTCATATCCTTTGGGTAAAAGTAAAGAACAACCCTTTTGCCGGCAAGATCGCTTAAAGATAGATCCTTTCCGGAAGATGATGGCAATATGAAATTTGGAGCTTTATCTCCTTCTTTTAGTTCTTTCATCCCGTTAGAGACAAGCCGCGTTAGAGGCTTGTCAAGTTAATTGATAATAACATAAATTAAGCATATTTTTGAAATAATTGCTACCTCTAACGGGATTCATCTTATTATTATAGCAATCTAACAGAATAAAATATATATTACAATTTAATGTATTAGTCAATTCTAAATGGTAATTCTCAACGTCCCCGCAAAGCATTTGAATTTAAAAACCATCTCGCAGGCGAAGCGCCTGCCTGCCGGCAGGCAGGGGCACGGTGTCTTCCAATCGGAAAGTCCTTTAAAAGACCCGTCCTTGCCGTTCGGCTGAGCTCAGGCCGAAGCCCCGGGGAATTTGATAGCGTGTTTTTAAATCAAATGCTTTGCGGGGTGTTTTTTGTTTTGAAGTGAACTTATGCATTAAAAAAAAAGCGTCTTTTCATTTTCTTGTTTTTATTGTATAAGAAAGCTATG
>JACQDS010000001.1 GCA_016200995.1 Candidatus Azambacteria bacterium
CAAAGAAAGCGACATTTAGAAGCGCGCTAGAAAACAGCGCGGCAATAGGGGTCGGCGCTTTGCTGTAGGCGTCCGGCTTCCAAGTGTGCATAGGGAAAAATCCTACCTTCGTGCCGTAGCCGACGAGGATGAATATAAAGGCTATCTTGGCAAGAGCAGGATCAAGATTTTTCGCGTTTTCAAAAAGCATATTCCAGTCTATCAATCTTCCGCCGGCGATATCTTTGACGGATGTCAGGTATATCAGCGTTCCGAAAAATCCCAAAAGCAGGCCGATGGAATTTATCAAAAGATATTTCCAGGCGGCTTCCATCGCTGAAGGTTTGTTGTAGAAGCTTATCAAAAAAGCGGTTGAAAGCGTTGTTGCTTCAATGAGGATCCACATTATGATCGGGTTGTTCACGGAAACGGCAAAAAACATTGCTATGATAAAAAGATTCAAAAGAATAAAATATTGCTTGACTCTTGTGAAGCCGACGATGCCTTTTGAAACCTCCTCCTGAAAGTGGCCTTTTGAGTAGATGGAAGACAAGAGGCCTATTAAAAATATTGTCAGCATCACCAAAGCGCCAAGCGGAGTAATGGAGATGATGCTTGAATATTCATAAGTTCCTTTTGAAGCGACCTTCATCGCTATTTGAGTGGCGGAAACCAAAGAAACAGAAGCGGCGGCGATGGCGGCGTATTCTATAGCTCGCCTGCTTTTTGAAGCAAGGCTGACGGCGACGGATACTATATATGATAATGCAATGATGAGTATTTCCATAGTTTTAATCTTTTAACAATTTCATTTCTGTTGAATCAAGCGTGCCAAACTGCCTGTAGATCATTGAAACAAAAACGGATGCTATCATTATCCAGATAAAGATGTTGAATATTATGCCGATCTGAAGTCCGGGAGCTTGTTCAAGACCGGAGAAAATAGCGAAAAAAACAATACCGTTCTCAAGCGACAAAACGCCTATCATCTGCGATATGATGCCTTTTCTGTTTATGATGAGGAAAAAAGAGATCAAGATGACAGCGATGGCAATGGCCGCCATATTTTGAGCTTCTCCAGCTATTTTCGTAAGCGAGGAAAATATTCCGGAGTGAGCGATGACCGTCAGAGCCGTGACGGCAAGAAGCGTCAGGGGAATATTTAAATATGTGCTTGCGGAATATTTGAGATGATGCTTTTTTATCAGTCTTGATAAAAAGAGCGGAGCAATGATCGACTTGACGGCAAATGTCAGAATGATGACAAAAAGCAGAAGCCATGACCTATTTTCAAAAAAGTAGTAAAGCAAAACGGCCGAGACGGCGAGCGACTGGAAGGCATAAAGCGAGACGGCGGTCAGATTTCTTTTTATGGCGTTGAGAAAAACCGCCGCGAGAAATATTATCAATATTGAAATTTGAAGTATCATATTTTCCATATTAAATTATCAGGCCGATGGCCACAATGCTTAAAATAAAAGATGTGAATAAGAGGTCCGGAAGCCTGAAAAATCTCAGCTTTGATATACTTGACTCTATCACCGCTATCGCCAAGCAAAATGCCAAGGCTTTTAAAACAAACGCCGCAATGCCGACGGCTATCTCTGAAAATGTTGCCGCATTTGCTATGCCGACGGGGAAAAACAGACTTGAGCCAAAGGCGATAAATATGGCAAGTTTGTTTGCCGACGCCCACTCCATCAAGGCGAGTCTTTTGCCGGAATATTCAAGGATCATCGCTTCGTGGATCATTGTCAGTTCAAGATGGGTTGCCGGATTGTCAAAGGGGAAGCGGGCGGTTTCTGCAAGCATAGCGATGAAAAATCCCAAAAACGCCAAAATAACAGGCAGAAAAGTGAAAGCGCCGTGCTCCGCGACAAAGCCGGAGATGGAAAAAAGATTAGTGCTGCCGGCAAGAAGCGAAAGCGCAAAGAGCGAAAGGAGCAGACTGCCTTCGGTGATGGCGGCGACCGTCATCTCTCTTGATGCGCCAAAGCCTCCAAAAGGCCCGCCGGTGTCCATTCCCGCAAGCGCAAGGAAAAATGTTCCTATGGCAAGCATGTAGATAACAGCTATGATGTCGCTTGTGAGATGATTGGAAAGAAAAGACGCGACAGTTGAAACGCTTGCCGCAACGACCAAGGTGGAAAAAAAAAACAAAAATGGCGCAACTCGAAATACCCAAGAAGCATCGGAGCTTATTATTTCATCTTTGTTCATCAGTTTCCACAAGTCTCTGTAAGGCTGGAATACGCTTGCGCCTTGGCGGTTTTGAAATTTGGCTTTTATCTTTCTGATGATGCCGACAAAAATCGGCGAGATGGCCGGTATTATCAAGAGTTGAATTATCCAAGCTAAAAATTCCATATTTTTAAATAGTTGATGCAAATAATAACGCAAGCAAAGCGAGGAATATGTAGAGTATGTAAGCGTTGATGTTTCCGCTTTGGATCTTTTTGATATGCTTTTCAGAAATATTTTCAATGAAATTATTCAGCGGACTATAAATATAGCTTCGGTATATGTCAGCAATCCCCAGAACTATTGTCCTTGATTCCGGAAAGTATCTCATATTGGCATCGCGATATTCTGTGCCGATCTGTTTGCTTGGTCTTAAGACACCTTTAAATATCATTATGATCGACCTTGAAAATCCTGTAGTTGTGATCTCCATTCTTGGAGTTAAATCCGTTCCGCAATCCCATGTTCTTCCCGTGGAAACTTTTTGATTTTTGTTTATCATATAAATGGCGATGATGGCGGATGCGAAGATCGCAAATGCCAAAGCGAAAAAGATAGCCGGAGCGGAGACTGACGCAAAGCCGTTGTTTACAAATATCGTTCCGGAGCCGGAAACCGCCATCGCCGCGCCGCTTGGCATATTGAGATTTTTTGCAACCTCTGCCAAAAGTTCGGAAACCTTTCCGGAGAATAGCCCAAACGCCAATGAGAGTCCGGCAAGCGCTGCCATGCCAAAGAGCAAAGAGAAAGAGGATTCTTTCACATTTTTAATCTCCTCGCTTCTTTGGCGGGCCAGGAATGTCGCGCCAAACGCTTTGACAAAACAAGCCAAAGCGAGTCCGCTTGTCAAAGCAAGCAATCCGGCGGAAAGAATGAATAACCATTTGATATTGTTGCTTATGAAGCTTGCTCCGGAAAATAGCGACTGAAATGTCAGCCACTCGCTCGCAAATCCGTTAAAAGGCGGAAGAGCGGAGATCGCCATCGCGCCGATAAGGAAAAAGAAAGCTGTGTAAGGCAGAAATTTTATCAAACCGCCGTATTTTTCCATATTTTTTGTTTTGACGCTTGCGATGACGGAGCCGGCTGATAGGAAAAGCAGGGACTTGAATGTCGCGTGATTAAGTGTATGAAAAAGCGCGGCGATAAGTCCAAGAGATGCTATCGCCGGCATATTCAAAGAGGAAAATACCAAAGCGCTGCCAATACCCAAAAGTATGATGCCGATGTTTTCAATACTGTGATACGCCAAAAGCCTTTTTAGATCGTGTTCGGTGAGGGCGTACAGCACTCCAAGCAAAGCGGAGACTGTGCCGGCGACAAGAACCAAAGAACCCCACCACAAAGGCGCTCCGATAAAAATATCCAAAAATATTTTTATCATCATATATATGCCGGTTTTTATCATCACGCCGGACATCAAAGCCGAAACATGCGAAGGAGCGGCCGGGTGGGCGTCCGGCAGCCAGATATGAAAAGGTATGACGCCCGCCTTTGTGCCAAAGCCTGCGAACGCAAGGAGGAAGATGATGTTTTTTGCGACATCCGGTATCAGCTCCGCATTTTCTTTTATGATATTAAAGTCAAAAGAGCCGGTGAATTTGTAAAGCATCAAAAAGGCGATGATTATAAATGTCGTGCCGATGTGGGTCATTATGAAATATGTGACGCCGGCTTTGATATTTTTTCTCTCTTTGTATTCGTATATGACCAAAAAATAAGAAGCCAGCGTCATTACTTCCCAAGCCAAAAGGAAAAAGAGAACGTTAGAAGCGGAAACAACGGCGAGCATTCCGAGTATGAATGTGTTGTAGAAAAATCCGAGCGAGCCGATATTATATTTTTTGTAGAAATGCTTGATGTATCCGATGCCGTAAATTGAGCAGAAGAGCGCTATCAAGGATATTGTAAATATGAAAAATGCCGAAAGCTTGTTTATGTAAAATGAGGCGGAGAAAAGGTGCGCGTTGCTGAAAGCCTCTATTGAGTAATATAGCGGAACGGAGGATTTAAAAGCCAAGATCGCAAATATGACGCCATAGGCGGAGCCGGCTATTGAAAAAAAGCTGGCAAAGAAATTAGCCATTTTGTCATTTTTCCTGAAAAGCAAAGAGCTAAAAGCTCCGAAAGCAAAAAGCGATATTAAAGCGAGAAATCCTGTTTTTGATAAGATGATTTCAGACATGATCATTTTTTAGAATCAATTGCTTCCAGTATTTTAAGCAGATGGCATATTATCTCTCTTGGCGAAGGCGGGTCCCCGGGGATCTGATAGTCAACTGGAATGACGGAGCTGACCCCGCCAACCACCGCATAAGAATCTTTGTATATACCGCCGTCTATGGCATCGTCTCCGACAGTTACCACTATCTTTGGGTCGGGAGTGGTTTCGTAAGCTCTTATCAACGCCTCTTTCATGTTTCTCGTGACAGGGCCGGTGACCATAAGCATATCGGCGTGTTTTGGCGAAGCGACAAAATGCACTCCGAACCGTTCAACGTCATAAAAGGCGTTGCCGAGAGCGACCAGCTCCTGCTCGCAGGAGTTGTCCGAGCCGGCGTCAACCTCTCTTATGGCGAGAGATCCTCTGAAAAGTTTTTTTACCTTCTCTTCTATTTTTTTTCCAACCGCCTCTATTTCAACATCATCTGCGCAAAGCTGTTTTGCGTCTATGATATTGTTTGGCGTTGAAAAGATCTTTGCGAAAAGCCTTAACATAAAATCAGGTTAAGAATTGTTGTTTTTTATATTATTCCTATTTATTTTTTTTTGCAATAGGAGGCGACAGCGGGTAAAATTTGACTTATTTGAAAATCTGTTATACTATTTTTGCACAATTGTTCTTTTTGGAGGAAAATATGACCATCGACATAAAAAAGGTTTTCGTCAGAGGCTTGCAAGACTCTTGCGTGAGGGAGTTTGTGTTTGAAGAAGATTTCAATATAATACACGGCTCCACGGTTTTTCATTCTCACCCGAGCCATTCCGACGCTGTTTATTGCAGCAAGGTATATGGTTCTAGAGCTGGAGGGCTTTTAAACTCTATATTCTCTGTCGTAAAAGACGACAAGCAAGTCGTCATGAGTATGAAAGTTCACAGGATGGGAATTACGATAGATCTTCATAGGGGACATCAATGGACACCTGATGTTTCAGAGGAATTTAAAGCCAGAATAAAAAATTGGCTGAAGGAGTGCGATGTTGAAGCTTGTATCATAAATGAACCTCGAATTTATGAGGGAACAGATTAAATAACTTTAAAACCCGTCCGGCACCTGCCGGATGGGTTTTTCCTTGCATTACTTTGTAACAAAATGGTATAATAAAAGTCATCTAGTATAGTAATTATTAAAATTTAAAAAATATGAAAAATATTATCGCATTGGCGGTTTTTGCGTTACTGGCTATGGGCGGAGCGGCATTTGCTCAAACGGCGACAACAACTACCGACACCGGTACAAGCGCAACAACTACCGACACCGGTACAAGCGCAACAACTACCGCTAACGTTTCAACAAGCTCCTCTACTTCTGAGCAGATGGGCAAGGATATAAGCTCTTTCAATAAAGATGCGGAAGGGCAGATCAAGGCTTTGAATCAAGAGATGGAGGCGAAGATAAAAGCTATACGCGCAGAATACAAAGCAAAGATGCAACAGATAAGGAAGGATGCGCAGGTTAAGAAAGATGCGTTGAAGGCAACCTTAAAAGCCGCTCAAAAAGCAAAGAAAGAGCAGTTAAAGGCGGAAAAGGAAAAGTTAAAAGCAGAGAAGAAAAAAGCGCAAGAAGCTCTAAAAGAGCAGAGGGAGAAAATTAGAAAAACGGCAACGACAACTCCCGATGCTTCAGCTGGCTCAGGACAAGGCGCAACAGCGACTACGACAGCTCAATAGTCATTTTAAAAAAGATCCGCGCGGCGTACGCCGCGCGGATCTTTTCTTATTTTATTATTTTCAATTATATCGGTTTTTGCGCGTAAACGCATATGCTTCGGCGCTTC
>JACQDS010000009.1 GCA_016200995.1 Candidatus Azambacteria bacterium
AATTCGGCAATAATATAAAGCCCATTGATGCTTTCATAAGCGTTGCATATGGTCTTGGTTTAAGCTCCGCAGTAAAATAGTATGTAAATTAATTTGCCCAGATCATGAATCGGGGCAAATTTTTTTAATTTTAGTAAGTGAGCATCGGAATTCTTGACAAAGAAATACGCCAAAATTAAAAGTTTTTTACATTCCGTGGTAGGTTTCTTTAAGAGTCTCTTTCACCTTGTCTACGATGTCGTCAAGAGAATAATTGGTCTTTACTAAATATTGCGAGGTTCCGGCTTCAAAGGCTTCCTCGGCGCTTTTTGCGCTTTCAAGATTTGTTAGCACTATCACCGGAATGTTGTCCATATCTTTATCCTCTTTCAGCTTTTTTAAAACAGATATCCCGTCAAGCTTCGGCATAACTATATCCAAAAGAATGAGATCGGGTTCAAATGACTTTGTTTTTACCAAAGCTTCTTCGCCGTCATAAGCGTATTCCATCAGATACCCTCTTCTGCCAAGATATTCCCCGTAAGCGTGAGCGATGGACTTTTCATCCTCCGCGATCAATATTTTGTTATGTTCATTAGCCATATGATTTACAATTTAATGCTATACCTAATAATACCATATTTTGATTTAGAATACACGCAAGATAAAAAATACCTTAAATGTTAATCATTTCTGGCCTGAAGGAGGAGTTGGATCGCCGAGCTGAATGTCAATTGATTCCGCTGTGAATTTCTGCTCGTTTTTTATATCATTTACTGCGGTGATTGACACCCTGACGCCTTTGGCAATATCCGCAAGCTTGGTCTCAACTCTTAAAAACGGCTCAGGGATGGTTTTTTGTTCCGCGCCGGTATTTGTTTTTAGATTTTTCGTATATTCAGCCAGCTCTTTTTCAAATTCTTTTGGGTCTTTTTGCTTGATGCTATAGATCTTTGTATTTTTATCAATCATTACAGTTCTCATATCAAGCTTCGGATCTGAGAATATAGCCAAAGGATTGCTTTTCATCACTATTTCATTCTCGGATGTTGACTCAACAACTCCGTTGATCGTTTTTATCGGCATGCCTTCGGGAATTGCCGGAACAAGACCGGATTCCGAAACGCGCTTTTTGGCGTCGTTCCAGCCGTTTTCATAAGCTTTTTTACTTGCATTGGAATCAATCTTTTTGGAGATCGCAAAACCCAAAAAGCCACCGATCAAAAGAGCCGTGGCGATGGCGATAAAAAGAATGGTGTAATTTTTCTTATAGTTGGATGTTTGAGGCTGGTCCATAAAATTTCATCAGACTACCACACACGAGTCCAGTTTGCGCTGCAAACATTGCCTTGCATACCGTTGAGATCAACATATATGGTGCCGCAAGCATATGACGCGCAAGCGTATGCACTCATACGAGAGTTTACAGTAGGAAAAGTACCTGATCCGGCTGCGCCGTATGAGATCAATGAAGGGTTAACTGGCGCGGCGGTAATCCACCCAGTATCAGAACCAACCTCAGGAGTAGCCGCTTTTACCTGAACAGTTCCATCAGATAAAACTTGCGCATAATTATAACGTCCGAAGCCAGCTTGATTGCATTGTATTGACTGGCCAGCAAACGGCAGATAGATCTCGCTGTAAGCCGTTGGAAAATTCGGGAAAAAACGATTGCGGCACCAGCCATTCATACAAAGAAAATTAAAGTTTGAGCCTGCGCTTGGCTTTACATAATATCCGGTATTTGCCTCATCATAAAGATATCCGTTGAAAAAAGTGTTGCCTCTTAAATAATTGTCACTTCCGGCATAACGCAAATGCGAACATTGGCCTCCGTTGCAAGCCCTGATCTCTCCCGCAACATCAAGCTTTGCCGCCGGCGCCGCTGTGCCGATTCCGACGTTGCCGGTGTTGGTGAAATATGTGCTGGTGCCAGACCACAACCACGGCCATCGATTCAAGCATGTTGTAGGGTCAGTTGTAGATGTGCAAAATCCATCTATGCCAAACTTTTGAGCACTGACATTGTCTGTTGACAATGCTCCTGCCACAGCAAAAACAAATGCAAAAAGGGCAAAAGAAAATAATTTAATTAAGCTACTGCTTATTTTCATATTTTTTAAAATATATATGCTTTTTTATATAATACCACATATAAAATAAATCCCCAACTTCGAATTTTCGAAGTTGGGGATAAATAAACTACTTAAAAGATATCCGCCTATACTCTGTGTGATGCATTGTATGTAACTCCCTATTTTCGAGAGAAAGGTATGCATCTTCTATATTTTCCGCAAAAAATATTCCAGTTACATAAATACCAACATTACTCCATATACCATTGACAGAGTCATAACCATACTCCATAAGAGAAACATAGCCCCTATGAATTTGAGACTCCTCAGCAGCATAAAGAGAGAGCGTTATCGGATCCATCCAGACCCTTTGAATTAATGCGTTGTTCATATCCAACGTACCGCCCGATACCATTGCTGAAACAAAAATATCAGTCCAGGAAGAGCCGTTATCGCAAGACTTCAAGATATGAAGCCCGGCCGAGGCATCTTTATACGGAAAGTAGATGCATTGGCCGGAAAAGACAAGAGTGTCTTTTTTGCGATATGGATTTTTTGCGTCAACCGGCAAAGGTTCGGCTATTTTTTGAAAATTAGCCAATATCTTGGTTTGCGGATCATATGTCGTGTGATAAAACCCGGACATGCTGTCGTTTGCCAAAATGTGTATCTTTCCAATTGGCGATTTGTGGATAGAGACCCTGGAGTCTATCACTTGAGCAACCGCCGGATTGACTGAAGACCATGCCCCTCCCTGACCGACATACAAAGTTCCGGACATATCCATACTGTACACATCGGTGCCTTCTAAAATGAGAAGCCCGCCAAATGCTATGGGATGTGGAGCTATCATAAGCCTTCCAAGGTCAAATCTATCCCACCTGGAAACATATTGCAGTTTTCCATCATAGATTACACTGCTATATATTCCATACCCTGTGCTTCCGATCTTGCTGACAAAGACCTCAAGCAGCGGAAGAGTTTGGGGTAATGGATCAGGATGAGAAGTCCCTATACCACCATTATTGTCAAAAGTATCACCATAATTTCGCGATGATATCAGACCTAAGGTGTCGTCTAGGTACCCACTATACCCAGAACTAGCTCTACCAACTGAATTTATATAAACATAATTTCCTTGAGCCGAGACCCTGTTTATATTATATGCGGAAATAAACTCTTTCCTTATCAGCATCTTTGCCATCGGAAAGACATTCAGCGTAGCGGTTGCCTTAGTACTTGCGCCTCCGTAGTCGGTGACAACAAACTCCAAAGAGTCCTGCCCTTCAAAACCTGCATTTGAGATGTAGGTCAGTGAACGGCCGAAATCCGTTACCGTCACGGAACCGTTTTTTGGTAAAGTAGGAACCGTGATTGTGTAGCTTCCGGGTGGGCTGTCATCTGTCACTTGCGGCGTTATGACCGTTACCACATTAGTGGCAACATCCATGTTAATATCCGCAACAACAGGGGCTTTATTGCTTGCGCCGGTATTCACCGGCGTCACAATATTTCCGCCCGGCAGCACTACTTGCTGCTGCGGCTGGCCAGGCGATCCGCCTCCGCCGCCGCAAGCAGAAAGAAAAGCAAAAACCAAAAAAACAGGCATTTTAAGCAGAGTTTGCATGAAAGGTCTCCTCTAAATTGAGTATTAAAATGTCAAAGTTCTGTTAGTTTCAATAATACAACTATTTTGGAAAAAAGTCAAATTTAAATTCCTGCTTTTCTGCAACGAAAATATGATATAATAACTATGTTAATAAGCCAAATGATATATGAAAAATCACTTACTATTTATTGAAAAAATAAAAAAACTTGCTGGTATTAAGGAGGAGAATTTCCATCAAGCCACAAGAGGTACTCGTCATAATGTTTTCATATCAGATAGATACGTTATACGCTTTAGAGATGATGATAACAACATACTTCTGAGAGAGGCTGATCTTTTAAAAACGATTGATAATCCGATTATACCAAAGGTTGTATGGACCGGTGATGTTGATGGAGTGGCTGTAATGATTGAAGCTAGACTTTCAGGAGAAAACCTAGATTTAATGTGGGGAAAAATTTCACAGAACGATCAGATAAATCTGGTAGAACAAGTGGTGAATTTTTTACTACATCTAAAAACTGATTTTAAAAGAGCTGATGTCAATAATAGAAGATATCGAGGGAATGAATTTATTCCGCAATAAAGATAAATCAATATTAGTTCATGGTGATCTAATAATTCATAATATACTCACTGACGGTCGAAATTTGACCGGCGTTTTAGATTGGGAATTGGCA
Source organism: Candidatus Azambacteria bacterium (assembly GCA_016200995.1). GTDB lineage: Bacteria > Patescibacteriota > Minisyncoccia > GWC2-36-17 > M10-OD1-4 > M10-OD1-4. The sequence goes on from JACQDS010000009.1 coordinate 4,344, forward strand.
TTATATGGTGACCCGGACTACGATCTTTGCAGGCTTTTTTATTATCAAGAATGCGCCAAAGCTTATCAAGAACAATGGGTGGATGAAACATTTGAATCTTATTATATGGATAAATTAATGAATGCTATACTGGAATCCAGTCTTATAAAAGATACCGAATTATTTAAGAAAAAATATTATTTTATGCGCGCCATTTTTTATCTTAACGCTCTTTATTGGTCAATAAATTCAAGTGATCCTGAAAAAAACATCAGTGAACTCATTGGTAATTGGAATCAAAAAACGGGATTAAGCATTTAGCACTTAATCCCGTAACACATCTTTTGCTGTTATTTACAGCCTGTCCTTTTGCCAGCAGAACATGATCCTGATGGCATCGGAATGATCTTTGCGATTCTGATCTTCCGGATCTTAACCCGTTGCATCAACCTCACCTCCTTTCGAATATGATTATTTTACAATTATTTATCAATAAAATTAACGTTCGCTCTTATGTAATCTACGGTGAGGGCCTTGGTGATTTCACGATAAAAATTGCACATATCACTAAAAAGCTTTTGTCGTCTTTCTCCTGCTGAATTTGAAGCAACCTCTCTTGTTACGTGGCATTGCCCACCGCAAGGCCCCTCTACTGCACAACCCGAACAATAATTATCTGTCCCAGGAAAACGGTCTTTAACCATATTAAATAGACCTCCTGTATTTTCAAACATCTTATTAAATGTAATAACATGCCCGACTTTGGTTGTTGTGTGCCCGCAAGC
>JACQDS010000050.1 GCA_016200995.1 Candidatus Azambacteria bacterium
AGTTCCTTTTTATCTCTCTTTTAATCACCGACTCTTTGCATAAGCGTTTTTCCTTAATAATATTGACGCTTATGTATTAGCATAAAAAAGGGGCATTAGGTATTGAATGTAGGGATGCCCTCAAGGCTATTGACTAAAAGGCTTTTTAAATGCTAATATAACTTTCATAATTTGATTAATTTAGTTTATGTTAAAGATAAGACTACAAAGAATAGGAAAGAAGAATGAGCCTCATTTCAGGCTTGTTTTGACGGAAAAATCTTCAGCGGTGAAAAACAAAGCTTTGGAGATACTGGGACATTATAATCCAAGACAAAAAGACAAGTCTTTTAAAAAAGACAGGATACTTTATTGGATCTCAGTCGGCGCTCAGCCTTCTGACACGGCCTTTAATCTTTTGCACAATGAGAATATAGTGGAAGGAAAAAAGATAGAAAACAAGAAAATTTCAAAAAGAAAAAGAGAGGAGATAAAGAAGCAAAAAGAAGAAGAAAAGAAAAAAGAGACGGAAGCGAAGAAGGCGGCGGCAGAAGCCAAAAAGGCTGAAGCGGCAGCGGCAGAAGCGGCAAAGACAGAGGAAGCGAAGGCGGAATAAATTTTGACTTTGATTTTCCGATATGAGATAATGTGAATGTAAATACAGTAAAGGTCGATAATACTGAATTATAAAAAAGAAGTTTAAAATAAAAAAATGGAATCAGATCAACAGTTTTTGGAGACAATAGTGAAGTCGATCGTTAACAATCCAAGCGATGTAAAAGTTGAGAGGAAGGTTGACGAGATGGGTGTTCTTCTGAGCTTGAGCGTCAATCCTCAGGATATGGGTTCAATCATCGGAAGAGAGGGTTCAACGGCAAAAGCCATCAGAACTCTTCTAAGGATCATCGGAGCTAAAAACAACGCTAGAGTCAATTTGAAGATCGAAGAGCCGGAAGGTTCAGAGAGAGCGAAGAAAAGCGAGTCAAAGCCTCAGATGAGAGACATCGACGATGTAGTAGGAGACCTTAATTTATAATCTCTTAGTCTAAAAACAAAAACCACACTTTCATTAGGGTGGTTTTTGTTTTATTATTATAATATGAAAATTTTTGATGTTATTACAATCTTTCCAAAAGCTTTTTCGTATTTGGGAGAAAGCATAATGTGGCGGGCCCAGGATAAAGGCTTTGCAAAGATAAACGTGCATAATCTAAGAGACTACTCAAAGGATAAAAGGAGGAGGGTTGACGGCACGACGTATGGCGGAGGCGCCGGAATGGTGATGCAAGTTGATCCGATACAAAATGCCGTCAAAACCATAAAAAGCAAAGACAAGAGAACGAGGGTTATCCTGCTTTCCGCCAAAGGAAAAATATTCAACCAAAAAAAAGCCAAAAGCCTTTTAAGATACGATCAGCTTATATTTATCTGCGGAAGATATGAAGGCGTGGACGAGAGGGTGGCAAAATACATAGCCGATGAAGAGATATCGATCGGCGAATATGTTTTGACAGGTGGCGAGCTGCCGGCGATGATCATAATAGACTCCATCGCAAGGCTGATCCCGGGGGTGATAAAAGAGGAGTCTTTAAAAGAGGAGAGTTTTTCCAAAGAAGGCTTTTTGGAATATTCGCAATACACAAAGCCGGAGGTTGTAGAGATAGACGGCAAAAAAAGAAGGGTGCCGAAAGTCCTGCTTTCCGGCAATCACCAAAGGATAAAAGAGTGGAGAAATAAGAGGCACTAATTATCCACACATACTTTCTGTTTTTTATTTTGTTTTCTTGGTATAATAATAGTAATGAAAGAAAATATAAAAAATATTTTTAGATCAAAAACAGTGAAGACGCTCTCTTTGCTTTTTTGCCTTTCTATTTTTGCTTTTTCAAGTGACGCTTTAGCGGTCTGGACAGACGCTCCGGCCGCTCCTCCTGGATACTTGCCGGCAAACGAGCAGGATTACAAGCCGGTCTCAAGAGGCGCTGGCGATGAATTTAAAACCGGCAAACTCGGAGTGGCGACCGATTCCATTCCGGGCGCTACTTTCGGGCTTAAAGTCGGCTCGGCAACAACCGCTCAAGGGATAGATCTTTTTGGAAAGCTTCAGGTTAACGCGTCGACCGGCGGAGGTTCTATCTGCTTTGACGCGGATTGTAAAACTTCCTGGGGCAGTGTCACCGCCGGAGTTAGTCAGTGGACAACAAATACCACTACAAATGATATATACAATAACAACACATCAGGAAATGTCGGGGTTGGTATAACTGCTCCAAACGCCAGATTGCATGTATATAGAGATACCGGCAACAACGCGGAGATAGATATTCAAAGCGTCGCAGGAGCAAACAACCACTGGGGTATATATCATGATAGAACAACAAGCGACCTAAGATTTTGGAATAACACTCCAGCCGGAGAAAAGAATATTCTTACTATCACAAATGAAGGCAGTGTCGGAATAGGAAAGACGGCTCCTACAACGGCGCTTGATGTGGCCGGGCAGGTGACGGCCACCGGATTTTGCTTGGGCGCAGATTGCAAAACAAACTGGTCAAGCGTAGGGCCTTGGTCCACCGTCGGGAGTGATATATATAATAACAATACAGGCTATGTTGGCATAGGAACTGGAGCGCCAACAGCAAAACTTGATGTTAATGGCACAGCAAAGATTTCTGGCAACACAACGATCGTAGGAGATTTAAATCTTCAAAGCACCGGAAATATTACACTTAATGGAACCGTTGACGGAACGGATATTTCGGCAGTAAGTCCATATTTTATAACATCACCAGGAGTAAGCGGACAGGTTTGGACATCGGATGGCGTAAATGCGGGCGTTTGGAGCGCTCTTCCCGCATCTTTGCCCTCAGGAACATCCGGACAGACGCTAAGAAACAACGGAACAGGCTGGATAACCGACAGCAATTTATTTAATAATGGAACGAATGTAGGCATCGGCACGACAACACCCGCTCAAAAGCTTGATGTTGTCGGCAACGTTCAAGCATCAAGTTTTCTTTATTCTTCAGACAGAAATTTGAAGGAAAATATCAAGCCGCTTGGAAGCGAGGCAAAGAAAGTGCTTAGCCTTGAAGGAGTTTCTTTTGACTGGAAAAAGGATGGTTCAAAGAGTATTGGCTTTATCGCTCAAGATGTTGAAAATATATATCCGGAGCTTGTTTCCACCAATCCACAAACTGGCCTAAAATCAATGCAGTACGCCGGACTTATCGCTCCGCTCGTTGAGGTTGTCAAAAGCCAAGACGCAAAAATAAAAGACTTGGAAACCAGGATCACAAATCTGGAAAACAGCGTAAAATAGCGGAAAAACAGCTCAAATATTGACTTTTTCTGAAAAATAGTTGTAAAATATAACCAAATGGTTATTTGACAATCAAATATTTCTTTTTTTGAGGAGACGTGTCATGAAAAGACTCATCACAGTTGCTTTTTTTGGTATTGTTCTCTCCGCTTGCGGAGGGGGAGGGGGAGGCAACGACGCTTCTACGCAGCTTGTTATTGATCCTGCGAT
>JACQDS010000054.1 GCA_016200995.1 Candidatus Azambacteria bacterium
GAACGCCTTTTGGAATATCCGGCAGCGCCGTCCAGACACTTAAGATCACATTCGTCGCAAAAGGCGCCGGCAGCGGAGCATTGACGCTTTCCGATGCTTCCGTCATCGCTTCCGATGGCAGTGGAACGGATATTCTTTCAAAAACCGTAGATGGAATTTTTTCTGTCGTTGCTAAAAAGGAAAAGCCGTCTATTCCGATTTCGGTGGCCGAGGAGGCCGGCATTCCGGCTCCGATCCCTATAACTCGCGAACCGGTGCCGACGGGCAAGTTGCCGGTCGAGCCAAAGTCGGTCGTCCAACTTTATCCGGACAGTGGCCGCTGGTATAGCATCATCAGCCCTTTCAGCGCCGGCTGGGTTTTGCCGGCCGATATCACCGGCATAAGCACGGCCATCAACAGACAGCCGAACTTTGTTCCGGCGCAAAAGTCAGAGGGGCTTTTTGAAAATAAAACATTTCCGATTCTTTCGGACGGCATTTGGTATCTGCATTCCAGATTTCAAAATGATATCGGATGGGGACCGGCAGAGCACTACCGCTTGGCGGTGGATACTCAGCCGCCGGTCGGATTTGAGATATCAATAATTGAGGGAGAGAAAACGGATAATCCTTCGCCGACGATCACTTTTGATACAAGCGACGCTCTTTCCGGACTTAAGGAGTACCAAATAAGAGTGGGCGACGGCGATGTAATCAAAATTCCGGCGGACGAATTTAAAGGAAGCTATAAATTGCCGATGCAAGCCCCCGGAAGCAAGCAGATAAGAGTGAGAGCTTTGGATAATGCCGGCAACGGCATTGAAAGCAGTTTGACTTTGGAGATCTTGCCGATCGCTTCGCCGGTCATAACATTTGTCACGCCGGAGCTTTTCTCTGAAGATGAAAAGGGTTTAACGGCCAAAGGTTCGGCTTTGCCAAGTGTTGATGTCTTACTTAAAGTTTACAGAGGGGACGCTTTGGTGGCGGACAAAATGGTTCACAGCGACGAAAAAGGCAACTGGGAATTGACTTTTGATCAGCCGTTGAGAAACGGAGACCATAAAGTCGTCGCTCAAAGTCGCGACGAACGAGGCGCGCTGAGCTGGCCGGTGGATTCGCAGATAATAAAAGTAAAAAGCAAGCCGATAGTGCAAATAGGTTCCCTTGAGCTTGGCAGAGGATCGGCATTTGCATTTTTGATATTGATAATCGTCATAGGCTTTGCCGGCGGATTCTTCTTTTTCAAGAAGAGGCAAGACAAGATAGATATGCGAGTCTCCGTTGCCGCCTCCGAAACGGATAAGATCTTCAAAATACTTTTAACGGATGTGGAAAATCTTCGCAAGACCGCAAAGACCCCGGAGACAATTGATGATGAATACGCTTTAAAGAGACTTGAGGAGAACATCAAAAAGATGGAGGCTTATATAAAAAGAGGCGTTGAAAAGATAAGTAAATAAGCGGTATTTTCGATTTTTACTTGACTTTTTTAAGTATTAGGTATATAATTTAAAAACTGGATCTTTAGATATATTTCTAAAATCTGATTATTAGATCTCTCTAATATTATTATTAATTTAAATTTTCTCTCATCATAAGTGAGCGAAGAGGCGCTAATGAGCGCTATTTTTCCATTTAAAATGGAAAACTCAATATCATTAAAATATATGGTAGAAAAAAGCAAAGAGCCGGGGAAAGGCCCTCAGGATCATTTTAAAAAAAGAAGATTCAGGGGCTTCAAGAGACCGGCAAGAAAAATATCTCATCAAAAAGATGGGAATGTTAAGCATGATAATAAAGTGCACCCTCATCATGAGCCGGCAAGGTTTATGGAGAGGAGAGACAATATAAAAAACGGCGAGGTTGTGAAAAACCTGCCAAAGCCGCAGGAAAAAGCGGAGGCTCCGACAAAGAAAGCGCGTGGCTCAAGATACGCCGCAAAGACAAGAAGGAGGATGATCCCTTCCATTACGCATCTCAGGGATGATGTTGTTGAAAACATCAAGCCGAGAAAAATGATGCGGGATTATGTAAAGGTTATTCCTGTCGGCGGAGTGGAGGAGATCGGAAGAAATATGATCGCTGTTGAGTTTGGCGATGACATCATCGTGATGGATGCCGGCATAGAATTTCCGACAAGCGCGCATCCCGGAGTTGACTATCTTATTCCGAATGTCAGCTATCTTAAAAAATACAAGCATTTGATAAGAGGCATAGTGATAAGCCACGGGCATTTGGATCACGTCGGCGCTTTGCCTTATGTCATAGAGGACCTTGGGAACCCGCCGATCTACACGACGGAGTTCACGGCGGCGCTGATCAGAAAAAAACATTCCGAATTTAAGCATTTGCCGACGCCGAATATAGTTTTGGTAAAGAAGGGCGACAGGATGAAGATCGGCAAAGAAGGGATGTTACGGCCACATTTTCTTCACAGATAGAAAGAGTTGTTGATATAGTCAGGCTTTCGGAAGAGCTTGGCAGAAAAGTCGCTTTTTCCGGCATCAGCTTGAAAACAAACGTTGAGATAGCGCAGGAATATAATATTTTCACTCCGAAAAAAGATACTATTATAGACATTAAGGATATAAATAATTATCCTCAAGAAAAGATAATGATAGTCTGCACCGGCGCGCAAGGCGAAGAAAACGCCGCTCTCGTGAGGATTACAAACAAAAGAGATAAAGATGTGAAGATCCATAAAGGGGATACCGTCGTCCTTTCTTCTTCAATCGTTCCCGGAAATGAAAGGCCTGTTCAGGCGCTGAAAGACAACTTGGCAAGACAGGGCGCAAAAGTGATCCACTACAAAATGGCGACTGTTCATGCGAGCGGACACGCTTACAGAGGAGAAACAGCAATCTTGCACAAGCTTGTAAAGCCGAAGTTCTTCATTCCGGTGCATGGATTTTATGTTTTGCGAGATAGAAATGTTCTTGCTCAAGACGGAATATTTGTGGTATTTGCGGTGGTGGACGGCACGACCGGACAGGTGAAAACCTCGCCGGACATAATCTCAAGAGGATTTGTCTACTTAAGAGAGGCGCAGGAGATGCTTCATGAAGTAAGAAGCATAGTCAGAAAGACCATAGAGGCAAACACGAAAATTCATCCGATAGATATTACATTCATCACGGAGGAGCTGAGGGAAAATATAGGTAAGTTTCTCTTTCAGCATACAAAAAGAAGGCCGATGGTTTTGCCTGTGATAGTGAGAGTTTAATGTAATTTAAAGTAAAAAATAAAAATAACGCCCATATTTATATGGGCGT
>JACQDS010000010.1 GCA_016200995.1 Candidatus Azambacteria bacterium
GGACTTATTCCCGAAATGGCACAATGAAATATTTATACGACTTCACATATCTCACAGATGAAATCCATAATTGGCTTTACGCTCATTGTTCTCCGTTAATGACAATGTTGTTGGAGTTTATGATTGTCGGAGTGTGCGTGCTGAGCGTTTGCGTTTTGCTGGCAATCATTTTCGTTTACATGGAAAGAAAAGTTGCCGCATTCATGCAGCTTCGCCGCGGACCGAATCGCGTGGGGCCGAAAGGAACATTGCAGATCATCGCAGATACGGTGAAACTTCTTTTGAAAACCGGCGATGGAAATTTCATAGAAACGGTGCTTATGAAGCATATCCCCAGCGTCAAGTCGCAGAGAGAGGACGCGACAGGAAGAAACACAGTATGCATATCTTCGCAAGCCGGATGTCCTATGGCCTGCTCTTTTTGCGCGACAGGAAAAATGGGACTTAAAAGAAATTTAACATCAGAAGAGATAGTTGATCAGGTTTTGCATTTTGCAAGGCTATTAAAAAAAGAAAATGAAAAGGTTCACCCCGTTAGAAGTCGCGCTCACGCCTCAGGCGCGAGTCCATCTGGGACCGCTGGCGCGGCTACTTCTAACGGGGTAAATAATATAGTTTTTATGGGAATGGGTGAGCCGTTTCATAATTATGACAATGTTATGGAAGCGGTAAGAACATTAAATGACAAAGACGGATTCAATCTCGGCGTCAGGCATATTTCAATATCAACTTGCGGAGTGGTGCCGGCGATAAAAAGATTCGCCGATGAAAAGACTCAGGTCAATCTCGCCATCTCTTTGCATGCGCCAAACGACGAAGTGAGAAACAAGATCATGCCGGTCAATAGGGCATACAATATGAAAAAACTTCTTGAGGCGGTGGATTATTATATAAAAAAGACAAACAGAAAAGTGATGTTTGAGTATATATTGATAGACGGAATAAACGACAGCAAAGAGAATGCGGAGGAACTGGCAAAGATAATGAAAAAGAAACTTTATCACGTAAATCTGATAAAATATCATGACACCGGCGTTTACAAAACATCGCCAAAAGAAAAAAGGCATGATTTTTTTGATATACTGAAAAAAGCCGGAGTGTCCGCGACTTTCAGGATAAGTTTTGGCGAAGACATAGACGCGGCTTGCGGTCAGCTTTCAACAAAAGAAAATGAAAAGGAAAAACAATAAAAGAAAGGTCTTCGTCGCTATGTCCGGCGGAGTGGATAGCTCGGTGGCGGCTTTGCTTTTAAAAAAGTCTGGTTATGATGTCATCGGCGTTTTTATGAAGAATTGGTCGGACGCGAGCTTTTTAAAAGACAAAAAAATGTGTCCGTGGGAAGAGGATCAAAAAGACGCAAGAAAGGCGGCCGCAAAGCTCGGTATTCCTTTTTATACATTTGACTTTGAAAGAGAATACAAGGAGAAAGTGGTTGAATATATGATAAACGGCTACAAAAACGGGATCACGCCAAACCCGGATGTTATGTGCAACAAAGAGATAAAATTCAAGATTTTCTTGGAAAAATCTCTGGCGCTTGGCGCTGACTTCATCGCTACCGGACATTATGCGCGCATAGAAAAAAAAGATCAAAAATTTTATCTTTTGGCCGGAAAAGATAAAAACAAAGATCAGTCATATTTTTTAAATACACTTGGACAACACGAACTTTCGCATACAATTTTCCCAATAGGGGAGTATGAAAAACAAAAAATAAGGAAAATGGCGGAGAAATTCGGATTTGAAAATGCAAAGAAAAAAGACAGTCAAGGGGTTTGTTTCATAGGAGAGCTCGATGTTTTTGAATTTTTAAAAAGCAAAATACCCGCTCATAATGGAGAGATAAGAACAAAAGACGGGAAAGTTGTCGGCAAGCATCAGGGTGTGGAATTTTACACAATAGGCCAAAGGCACGGCATCGGTTCTCCCGGAGGCGGAATGGCGTATTATGTGGTCAAAAAAGATGCAAAAAACAATATACTTTATGTGGCGGAGGGGGAGAATGATGAAGATCTTTACAAGGGAGGTTTTTTGGCAAAAGATGCGCATTGGACGCTTGATAAGCCTCCGAAATTTCCTTTAAAATGTCGGGCAAGGATAAGATACAGGCAGCCGCTTTCGGAATGTGTTGTGAATGAAAAAGAAAAAGATGTTTTGGAGGTAAAATTTTTGACTCCGCAAAGAGCTGTTGCGCCCGGCCAATCTGCAGTATTTTACGATTGCGATATTGTGCTTGGCGGTGCTATAATACAATGAACGTAAAATGCAAAACAGAAAATTTAAAATAATATATTTTGCGCTTTTCGCTTTGAATTCTTAATTTTTAACATGCCAAGACCAAAAGAAGGAAAATCAAGAGACGGCGCGCCGATGCATTATTCAGTGGGCGCTCTCATAGAGATGGGCGGAAGATACCTTTTGATAGACAGGGCGAATTTTCCATTTGGTTTTGCCGGCGTTGCCGGACATATAGACGAAGGCGAAAACGAGATCCAGGCTTTAAAAAGAGAGGTGGAAGAGGAGAGCGGGCTTAAAGTTGAACGTTTCAGGCTTATTTTTGAAGAGCCTATATTTCACGACAGGTGTTCAAGAGGGATCACCGGACATTATTGGTATCTTTTTGAATGTTCCGTTTCCGGAGAGTTAAAGCAGGATGAGAGCGAAGCAAAAAGCATCGGCTGGTACAGCAAAGAAAAAATCCAAAATTTAAAACTGGAGCCGGCTTGGGAACACTGGTTTAAAAAATTAAATATTATAGAATGATGCAAAATTTAACAGGAGATCAAATAAGAGAGAAATTTCTAAATTTTTTCCAAAAAAACGGACATTATGTTTTTCCTTCCGCCTCTTTATTGCCGGAAGATAAAACCGTGCTTTTCATCACGGCCGGAATGCAGCCTTTAGTGCCGTATCTCGTCGGGAGAGAGCATCCGAAAGGCAAGAGGCTCGCAAGCAGCCAAAAATGTTTAAGAACGGATGATATTTTGGAGGTCGGTGATAACAGGCATCTGACATTTTTTGAGATGCTCGGCAATTGGTCGCTCGGCGACTATTTTAAAAAAGAGGCGATCTTATGGAGCTTTGAACTTCTAACCTCAAAAGACAACGGCTTTGGAATAGATCCAAACAAGCTTTCTGTCACGGTGTTTGAGGGGGATGAAAATGCGCCAAGGGATGACGAGGCGATAAATATTTGGGTTGAAGCCTTCAAGTCGGCCGGCATTCAAGCAGGCTTGGGAAACAAGATATACGCTTATCCAAAAAAGAAAAATTGGTGGGGTCCGGTAGGAGACTCCGGTCCTTGCGGTCCGGATACGGAGATATTTTACGACACAGAAAAAGAACATCAAAGAAGCTTTGGCGAAAAATGCCATGTCAATTGCGACTGCGGAAAATATGTTGAGATATGGAATAATGTCTTTATGGAGTACCAAAAAACAAAAGACGGCAAGTACGAACCTTTAGCTCAAAAAAATGTTGATACCGGAATGGGGCTTGAAAGGATAGTGATGCTTCTGCAAAATAAACCCACAGTATTTGAAACTGATCTTTTATGGCCGATAATAGGCGAGACAATAAAACAATCCGGCATACCTTACGAGGCTCAAACCCACTCATACAGGATAATCGCAGATCACTTGAGAGCCTCGGCATTTTTGATAGCCGATGGCGTTCTGCCTTCAAACACCGAGCAGGGATATATATTAAGACGTCTTTTAAGGCGCGCGTTCAGGCATGCAAAAATGCTTAATTTAAGAAGCTATTTTTATGCGGATCTGACAAAAAAGATATCAGAGATATACAAAAACAGATATCCTGAAATATCAAAAAAGGAAAATGAGATATTGACAGTAATGCATGACGAAGAAGAGAAATTTTCAAAAGCTCTTGAAAAAGGCTTGAAATACCTCAAGAGCTGGGGAGAAAAAAACAGAGCCGGCACGGCAAACGCAAAAAATTTGTCAGAAGAAGAGATAGGAGACTTGATATTTTATATGTACGAAAGCCATGGCTTTCCGATGGACGACACACTGGAAGAGATACGCAATATGGGCTGGCAGTTTGATATTGAAAAAGCGAAAAACATTGCCGATGAGAAATTTAAAAAACATCAGGAGGTTTCAAGATCCGGCGCCGAAAAGAAATTCGGCGGACACGGACTTTTACTGCAAACGGGAGAGCTTAAAGCGGCAAACGAAGAGGAACTTCAAAAAGTGACAAAACTTCACACCGCAACGCACCTCTTGCATGAAGCTTTAAGAAGAGTGCTTGGAGAGCACGTGATGCAAAAAGGCTCGGATATTACGGCAGAAAGGCTGAGATTTGATTTTTCGCATCCGCAGAAAATGACCGATGAAGAGAAAAAGAAAGTAGAGGATATGGTAAATTCTGAAATACAAAAAGGCATGGAAGTGAAAATGGAAGAAATGGAATATGAAAAAGCCACACAAACCGGAGCGCTGGGACTTTTTAAGGATAAATATGAAAATAAGGTAAAAGTTTACTCAGTTGGAGCTTTTTCAAAAGAGCTTTGCGGAGGCCCGCATGTTAAAAACACGAGCGAGAGAGGAAAATTTAAGATACTGAAAGAAGAATCCTCTTCGGCCGGCATAAGAAGGATCAAAGCGGCAGTATTGTAAAAAAATACATTTTTTGATATCATTGGCAAATATTAATAATAAAATTATGAGAGAAAAAAAATATATTTTAAAAAGAATAGGCGATGGGAAAAGCGCGCATCTTTTAGTGAATGCAGATGATGAAAAAGACATCTTAAAACTTTGTTCTTGCGGAAGAACAGAGAACAAAGATTACACTTGCGACGGCTCTCATAAAAAAGATACGGAAAACAACGGATGCTGCGGATGAGAAATAATATAATACATTCCGGCGCCGACGAGCTCAAATACGAAATAAGAGAGATCCTAAAAAAAGCCAAAACAGTAGAAAAATTCGGCGTTGATATTACATGGGAGAATATAGGCGACCCGGTGGCAAAAGGCGAGAAGATCCCGATATGGATAAAAGAAATTATAAAAAATGCTGTTGATGAAGATGATTCTTTCAGATATTCTCCGACGAAAGGCTTGGATGAGACGCGGGAGTTCATTGCGGATTTAAGAAACCAATTTGAAGGAGCGCATATCACAAAGGAAGATGTGATATTTTTCAACGGCCTTGGCGACGCAATATCAAAGATCTACACATATCTCAATAAAAATGCCAGGGTCATTGGACCTTCTCCGGCATACTCAACGCATTCTTCGGCCGAAGCGGCTCACTCGGGCGCGAAGCACATCACATACAAGCTTGACCCAAATAACGGCTGGCTGCCTGATTTTGAAGACCTGAAAAAAAAGATAAAAGAGAACAAAGAAATCTCTGGCATTTTAATAATAAACCCTGATAATCCTACGGGCGTTGTTTACGGCAGGGAGGTGATGCAGAAGTTCGTGGATATCGCAAAAGAATTTGATCTTTTTATCGTCTGCGACGAGATATACACTAATATTTGGCATAATAATATAAGACCGGTAAGGCTTTCGGAAGTTATAGGCGAGGTTCCTGGAATATCAATGCGCGGCATCTCAAAGGAGTTTCCGTGGCCGGGAGCAAGATGCGGTTGGATAGAGGTTTACAATAAAGAGAAAGATACGCAATTTGAAAGATATATAAAAACTCTTGTGGACGCCAAGATGCTTGAAGTCTGCTCAACCACATTGCCGCAAAGAGTGATACCGAAGGTTATCCCTGACCCAAGGTATAAAGCGTATCACAAAGAAAGAAACGCAATCTACGGAAAAAAAGCGGAGATCCTTTATGAAAAACTGAAAAATGTTGAAGGTATAACAACGCACAAGCCCGGAGGGGCTTTCTATATGACCGTTGTATTTAAAGATGGCATTTTAAAGGAAAACCAGACATTGAAAATAAAAAATGAAGATCTTAAAAAATTCATAGAAAAAGAGGTTGTCGGAGTTCCACTGGATAAAAGGTTCGTTTATTATCTTTTAGCATCTTCCGGAATATGCGTGGTTCCTCTAAGTGGTTTTAATTGCGACTTGCACGGGTTCAGGATGACACTTTTGGAAACCAACGAAGAAAAATTCAAAAAAACAGCGGAAATTTTGGCTGAAAAAATAAAAGAATATATAAATAGTTGATATATTTTTTCATGAATGATATCATGTAGTTGACTTAAAAAGGAGTAAAAATATGCCAAAGATAATAATCGCGTCAGGGCCGGTGATCGTTGAAAATAATAAAGTGCTTTTAAATAAGCACGGGGATGATGATTTTTGGAAATTTTGCGGCGGTAAGGTGGAGGATTACAATACAGATCTCATTGAAAATGCGCGTAGGGAGGTAAAAGAGGAAATGGGTATTTATATTGAGATCCTTGATAAAAATCCTTTCATAATGCATATTCAAAAAGAAAAAGAAAGCGAAAAACCGGTATTAAAACATTTTAAATTCATTTAACTATAAAAACGCACAGCTTTTAAAAAAAGCTGTGCTTCTTTTTTATATAAAAGACTCACCGGTCATCTCTTTTGGCTTTTTAAGACCAAAGAGGTCAAGAATAGTAGGAGCGACCCCATCCAAAAATCCTGTATTTTTATTTAATTTTTTGTATCTTTCCGATATTAAGATGAGAGGCACCGGATTAAGAGTGTGGGATGTCAGAGGTTGACCGGAAACTGTGTCAAAATTCTCCTCGGCATTGCCATGATCAGCCGTTATTAAGAGATCGTAGCCATGCTTTTTTGAAAGTTCAGCTATTCTTCCAAGAGCGTCGTCCACACTTTCAACAGCTTTAATTATCGCCGGCACATTTCCGCTGTGTCCGACCATATCGCAGTTTACCAGATTTGTCGCTATAAAATCATACTTTTCTGACTCCATAGCCTCTTTTATTTTTTTAACTATCTCCTTAGCTTTCATCTCCGGTTTTTCATCGTGAGTTCTCACATCCTTACTGCTTTCTATAAGAATCCTGTCTTCGCCTTTTTCCGGTTCATATCTTTGCGCATTGAAGAAGAATGTCAGATGAGTGAATTTTTCCGTTTCCGTCACTTTCAATTGCCTGAGTCCGTTTTGGCTTATTACTTCCGAAAGAGTGTTTTTTATCTCTTCCGGCTCAAAAGCCACTCTGACATCAAGCTCATCATCGTATTTTGTCATCGCAACATATTTTAAATTTTCTATCTTGCTATTTTTAAATTTATGCGCAAGCTGTTTCGCCCTATCTGATCGAAAATTGGCAAATATCACGGCGTCATTTGCCGATACGCAGCCCGCATCTTTTATTTTGGCCGGTTCTATGAATTCGTCCGATATCCCTTTCCGATACGAATGCTCTATCGCTTCAAGCGCGCTTTCAAAGCTTCCGTTTTCATTTGTTGTCATGATCTCAAAATGCCTTGCAGTTCTGTCGTCGTTGTTATCCCTGTCCATTCCGAAATATCTGCCGCCTATGCTTGCTATTTTTCCGATATTTTCGGCTTTGAGAAAATTTTCCAGATCCTCTATGAAGATCTTTGCGCTTTTTGGCGCCGTGTCTCTGCCGTCTGTGAAAAGATGAAGCATTATATCTTTGACCCCGGCCTGCTTTGCCGCTTTTATCAAGGCTTTAATATGCTCAATATGCCCATGGACACCGCCGGTGCTTGCGATGCCCTTGATATGCAAAACGCTGTTATGCCTTTTTACGTGTTCAAACGCTTCTAAGATGGCAGGATTTTTTGAAATCTCTCCGTTTTGCATTGACTTGTTTATTTTTACAAGATTTTGGTAAATTATCCTGCCGGCGCCGATAACAAGATGATTTGCTTCCGAAGTTCCCATCTGGCCGTCCGGCAAACCTATATCCTCTCCGCTTGCGCCTAAAACAGCAAAAGGGAAGTTTGCGTAAAAATTATCAAGATTAGGCGTCCTTGCCGCCGTCATCGCGTTATGCTCTTTCTCTTGCCTGTATCCCATGCCATCACAAATAACTAAAATAACTTTATTTTTTTTCATCACTTTTGTGAAAAACTAACTAGAATCTTTTACGAAAACACGCTATCAAATTTCCCTGGGCTTCGACTGAGCTCAGCCGAATGTCCGAGGAATTTGCGCTCCCTCTCGGCTTCGTTCGTCCAGAAGGTAACTTTGCAAGTTTTGCTTTCTCCCCAAGCTCTTTTTCTATCTTCATAAGCCTGTTGTATTTTGCCGTTCTTTCGCTTCTTGCCGGCGCGCCGGTTTTTATCTCTCCGGTACCCATCGCCACTGCAAGGTCGGCGATGAAATCATCCTCCGTTTCTCCGCTTCTATGCGATATCACTGCCGTCATATTATTTTTTCTTGCAAGCGATATTGCCTCTATTGTTTCGGTAAGCGTGCCTATCTGATTAAGCTTTATTAAAATTGAATTAGTCGTTTTTTCTTTTACGCCTCTTTCAAGCCTTTTTATGTTGGTGACGTAAAGATCGTCTCCGACAAGCTGGATCTTTCCATCGGTTTTTTGCATAAAATTTTTAAATCCATCCCAGTCATCCTCAGAAAAAATATCCTCCATTGAAACTATTGGATATTTTTTCGCGACCTCCAAATAAAACTCGGAAAGCTCGCCGCTTGAAAGAGTTTTGTTTTCTTTTTTAAGCTCATATTTTCCATTTTTGTAAAATTCCGTCGCGGCTGCGTCAATACAAAAAACAATATCCTTTCCAAGTTCGTATCCGGCCTTTTTGGTAGCCTCTTTCATTAAAAGGAAAGGCTCTTCATTTGAAGCGACAGCCGGCGCAAAGCCGCCCTCATCCCCGACATTCGTTGAATATCCTTTTTCTTTGAGTGTTTTTTTAAGATGAAAATATATCTCGGCACACATCCTGACGGCATCAGCCATCGTTTTTGCGCCGACCGGCATTATCATATACTCCTGAATGTCGGTTGCCCAGCTTGCGTGTTTGCCACCGTTCATAATATTCATCATCGGCAAAGGCATCAAAAATTCACCGGAAAAATTCGGATTGAATTTGCTTAAATACTGATAAAGCGGTTTTTTCTCGGAAGCCGCGGCGGCTCTCGCAGAGGCAAGCGAAACCGCCAAGATAGCATTAGCTCCAAGCCTAGCCTTGTTTTCCGTGCCGTCAAGCCCCAGCATTTTTCTGTCTATCTCCTCCTGCTCTGAAGCATCCATTCCTAAAAGCTCCGGAGCGATAATTTTCTCAATATTTTCAACAGCTTTTCGAACCCCGAGGCCATTATATCTTTTTTCATCATCGCGAAGCTCAACAGCTTCGTAAGATCCGGTGGAGGCGCCGGAAGGCACCATAGCGGAACCACAATATCCATCTTCCAGAGAAACGGTCGCTTCAACGGTTGGGGAGCCTCTTGAATCCAAAACTTCAATAGCAGAAATTGACTTTATTTTCATAAAATTTTTTAAATATTTATAGTAATAAATTATATCACAATGGAGATATTTTAAAAGACGAGCCCCGTTAGAAACTGCAAAGACTAACTAGATCAAGATGAAAAGACAGCGTTATGACAAGATATTTTCTGTCTTAATTAAACTTTATATTTTTTTGCTTCTAACGGGGCGAGCTTGTCTTTATAGCCTTGATAAAAAGCTTCGCCGGACATCTTATTTTTTGATTCCGGCTGAACCTCAAGAAGAGATAAACATCCGTTTCTTGTTTGAAAAACGAGTTTCCTTTTTTTATTCAAATAAATTTTTTCTTTTCTTTCCGGATCGCACTCGCAGAGAGAAACTTTTTTGAATTTAACTTTCAGTTTTTTTCCGTTTTTTTCTGAAAACATAAAATAAACCCCCGGCCAAGAATGAAAAGCCCTTGCCATTCTTTCAATTTCTTGCGCTGTCGCGCTTTCTTTTATCTCGCCGTCCTCTTTTTTTATTATTTTTGTAAATGTCGCTTGCGTATGATCTTGCTCTTGCGGTTTTATGCTGTTTTTAAAGTAAAGTGGCAAAGTCTCGACGAGTAGGGAAGCGCCTGCAAGGGAAAGTTTTTTCAAAAGACTTTCCGTCGTGTCGTCTTCTGCGATCTTAACGCTTCTTTGCGCGACTACCGGACCGTGGTCCAGCTGTTCGTCTATTTGCATAATGCTTACGCCTGTCTCTTTTTCACCGACAAGTATGGCGTATTGCGCCGGCGAAGCGCCTCGAAATTTTGGCAGCAGAGAGGCGTGAATGTTTAAAATTCCGAACTTCGGAATGTCTATGATATTTTTTGGAATAATCTTCCCGTAAGCGACCACGATCATAATATCCGGTGATGCTGATCTTATCTTTTCATAAGCTTCCTTATCTTTAAGAGTATTTGGCTGCCAAACTTCAATATTATTTTTTAAAGCAATAAGTTTAACCGGAGATGGGGTTATTATCTGCTTTCTGCCGACCGGTTTGTCTTTTTGAGTGATGACCAAAGAGGGCTTAAAACCGGAATTTACGAGTGCTTCCAAGGCCTCAGCCGCAATATCCGGCGTACCCATAAATATTATATTTTTATTTTCCATCTGTTTTTTGAGATTCAACCTTCTCAGCTTTGTCTATGAAAAGAATTCCGTTTAGGTGATCCACTTCATGCTGGATGAGCTGCGCGACAAGCCCTGTAGCTTTGATTTTGAATTTTCTGCCGTTCTCATTGCAAGCCTCGGCTTTTACCCAATCCGCTCTTCTTATCTTGCCGTAATATTCCGGCAAGGAAAGGCAACCTTCGCCTTTTAAGATCATATTTTCGGAAATTTTCGTTATCTCCGGATTTATAAAAACCGTCTGATTTATGCCAAGGTCATCGGAAGCGACAAATATTCTCAAATTTTTTCCGGCTTGCGGAGCGGCAAGCCCGACCCCATTGGGAGTGGACTTTAAAGTCGTTTTCATATTCAAAATAAACTTCTGTATTTCAGGACTCTGAATATCCGCGACTTCTTCAGACCGCGTCCTGAGTATCTTATTTTCCGCGCCTTTTTCTATATTAAGTATTGACATAAGCACAATTATACTCCTTAATATCAAAAATTTCAACCCCCCATCCCAACTTGGAGACTCAATCTCCAATGGAGATTGAGTCTCCAAGTGAAAGGGTTAAAGCAGACTTTCCGGATTGACGTCAATAATCCAGCCTTCCGGAATGTTTTTTAAAAGCAGGTCCTTTTCTTTTTTAGGATCATCGGTATTTTTAATCTTTACGATGACCTGCCAGATATAATTATTTTTGACTTTTGGAATGTATGCCGGAGCGGGACCTAATATCCGGATATTTTTTAGATTTAATTTTTCTATTTTTGAGGTCAACCTATCAGCCTCTAATTCCGCGATCTTTCTGTCTTTATTTTTGTATATTAATTTAATTAGCGAAGAAAACGGCGGATAGCCGAAGGTCTCTCGGCTTTGAATTTCATTTTTATAAAACTTTTCATAATCCATATTTTTTATTATTTCAAAAATAGGATTTTCAGGAGTGTATGTCTGAATTATAAAATCAGAATTTTTGCCGCAAAAAAAAGAGATCCGGCTTGCAACCTGAAATATTCTTTCGCCGGATCTGAAGTCCGGCAGATACAAAAGATTATCCATAGAGAGTACGGCCGCCAGCTCAACTTTAAGAAGATCGTATTTTTTAAATAGAAGCTGGGTCCCGACCAAGATATTGATATTTCCATTTTTAAATCCATCAAAAACCTCTTTTTGCTCCTTTTGTGTCGGCGCAAAATCCGAATCCAAAATTCCAATTTTTGCTTCCGGCCAAAGCTTTAATATCTCCTCCTTGGATTTTTGCGTTCCGGCGCCGAAATATTTGATCCTGTGGCTTTGGCATTTCGGGCATTTAAGTATCAGATCCTTTTTAAATCCGCAATAGTGGCAAGCTAAGAAGCTTTTAACTCCTTCATGATGTATTAAAGACGCATCGCAATTTGGACATTTTTCAACATATCCGCAATCCCGGCAAAAGACGAATGTTTCCGAGCCTTTTCTTGATATGAAAAGCACGGCTTTTTTACCGCCATTTATCACATTTTCAAGCTTTTCTTGAAGTTGATAGGAGAGTATTGAGTAATTTCCTCCATGAACCTCGTTTCGCATATCCACCAAAATAGGCTTTTTTGTTTCAATGTCATTTAACCTTGCAACTTCAAAATTTTTATACGACTCAACACTTGGAACGACGCTGCCAAAAATAACATTCGCGGAAAAAAGCTCCGCAAGCTTTAAAGCCACATCTTTTGTCTGGTAATAAGGCATCGTATCCCGAGACTTGTAAGATGCGTCCTCTTCTTCATCCAAAATAATTAAGCCAAGATCTGAAAAATTTGAAAAGACCCCG
>JACQDS010000055.1 GCA_016200995.1 Candidatus Azambacteria bacterium
AGACGACCACCGCCGTCAATACAGCGGCTTTTCTTGCTGAAATAGGCAAGCGGGTTTTGCTTGTGGATCTGGATCCGCAGGCCAACGCGACATCCGGTGTCGGCCTTTATAGCGAAAACATCAGCGCTAATCTCTATCATTTTTTGATAGGCCATGCGCAAGCCAATGAAGTGATCTTAAATTCCGGCATAGAAAACTTTGACATATTGCCGGGAGGAAAGGATATGGCCGGCGCGGCTGTTGAGCTCATCAATGAAGAAGGCAGAGAGTTCAAACTTAAAAATGTTTTGGCGCCTATTTTGGACTATTATGATTTTGTAATAATAGACTGTCCGCCATCGCTTGGGATCTTAACGATCAACGGACTTGTCGCGGCGGACAAAGTCATCATTCCTGTCCAGTGCGAGTATTACGCGCTTGAAGGGCTTTCCCAGCTTTTGGAAACGATCGGGCTTATCAAGGAAAACATCACGCCAAACCTTGATATTATGGGGGCGGTGCTGACGATGAACGACAAAAGGAATAAGCTTTCGGCGGCCGTTATCAAGGAGGTCAGAAGAAATTTCCCGGGAAATGTTTTTGAGTCGATCATCCCAAGATCCGTTTCTTTGGCGGAAGCGCCAAGCTACGGCAAGCCGATATCGCATTATAATTCTTGGTCAAAAGGCGCGAGAGCCTATAAGGCATCCCTATCAGCCAAGAAAGAAATTCAACGAGGATGCTTTAAACGATCTGGCGCAATCAATAAAAGAGCATGGTATTTTACAGCCGATAGTGGTGGCGGAGACGAGCGAGGGCGGGGAGAAAAAATACCGGATAATAGCGGGAGAGAGAAGATTCAGAGCTTCAAAGCTCGCCGGCCTAAAAACCATCCCGGCTATCATAAAAAACGGAAAAACGGACAAAGAGCATCTTGAGCTTGCGATATTGGAAAATGTTCAGAGGGAGGACCTGACTCCGCTTGAAAAGGCTTATTCCTACAAACAGCTTTCCGAGGAATTCAATATGACGCATGCGGAGATCGGCGAAAGGGTAGGCAAGGGCAGGGTGGCGGTTTCAAACGCCATCAGGCTTTTGGAGCTTCCGGAAGACGCCAAGCAGGCGCTTGAAGCCGGCGAGATATCGGAAAATCACGCAAGAGCGATACTTTCTTTGCCGGACAGAGCTATGCAGTCAAAGCTTTTAGAGGAAGTGAGAACTCATAAGCTTTCAGCGAGAAACACTGAGGTGGCCGCGCGGGCGATGCAAAAAAGGCCTGTCAAAAGCATGGCCAGCCAAGGAGAGGATGTCAAAAATCGCAGGCTCGGCGGAGCTTAGCCATCAACAAAAAACTTCCAACTTGGAGACTCAATCTCCAAGTTGGAAGACCAAGCTTTTTTGTTTCCGAGATATTCTTTTTTGAGATATTCCATTGTTTGAGATGAGAGAAGCCGAGAGGGAGCGCAAATTCCTCGGACATTCGGCTGAGCTCAGTTAAAGCCCCGGGGAATTTGATAGCGTGTTTTTAAGAGAGAGAGTTTATGGATGCTTCGCTAATTTCTCAAAAGCGTTTTTTCCAAGGACTTCACGCCTTTTATTTTTTCAATTTTTTGAGCGACTTTGTCGGCGACAAGGTTGCTTTTTGTCGGGAAGACCAAAATGATAAGCGGTTTCTGCCTGTCTCTCATATCGGTGTGGATATCATTGATATTTATCTTTTCCGTGTTGAATACCGCCAAGATGTCTTTCAGCATTCCAACTCTGTCAGAAACGACGATATTAAGTTCAAAGTGTTTTGTCTGGTTTGTGCCGCTTTGCATTATAGGCACTTCTATTCCCAGCTCTTTTTTTAGGTATGATCTTATTCTGCTTTTTGCATAGCTTGTCTTTACAAGCTCAAGCCAATCGCGGGAAGGTTTTTTGTTTTTTGCCGTTATTATTTCGCAAATTTCTCCGTTTTTAAGTTTGTAGTCCAAAGAAACCATCTTTGCGTTTACCCTGGCTCCTGTGCATTTGTTGCCGATGTCGGAGTGGATGCTGTAGGCAAAGTCCAGCGGTGTCGCGCCTTCCGGCAGATCTATCACGTCTCCTTTTGGAGTGAAGACGAATATTCTGTCTTTGAAAATATCTATCTTTAAGCTGTCTAAAAACTCTTGAGTGCCGATGTGCTCTTTTTGCCAATCGCGCAATTCAGATACCCAAGAAAGATCTTTATTGACTTTCACTCCCTCTTTTCTTTTTCCACTCATAGCGTATGCCCAGTGGGCGACGATGCCGTTTTCCGCTTCTTCATGCATCTTTTCCGTCCTTATCTGAAATTCCGTTATTTTTCCATCAATGCAAAAAACGGTCGTATGTATGCTCTGATAGCCGTTTGGCTTTGGCAGGGCGATGTAGTCTTTTATCTTTCCGGGCACCGGCTTCCAAAGCCTGTGAATTATACCAAGAGCGGAATAACAATCTTCTATGTTTTTTGTTATGATTCTCACAGCGATCGTATCATATATTCTTTCTATATCGCGGTCTTTTTGCAGAAGTTTTTTATATATGCTGTAAAGATTTTTAACCCTTGAGTCTATTTTTACGACATTAATATTGTTTTTTGTAAGCTCATCCAGTATTTTTTCTTTAACTTTTGTAAGATATCCTTCCTTGGCGTGCTTTGCGCCTGTCAGCTGGGCCTTTGTCCAGGCATAATCTTCCGGATAAACGTACTTAAATGCCAAATCTTCAAGCATTCCTTTAAAGCTTCCCATGCCAAGTCTGTCCGCCAGAGGAACATAGACCTCAAGAGTTTCAAGAGCTATTCTCTGTCTTTTATGTTCCGGCACGCTATCCAGAGTCTGCATGTTGTTCGTTCTGTCCGCAAGCTTGATAATGATCACTCTGATGTCTTCTGCCATTGAGAGGAACATTTTTCTTAGATTTTCAACATGGCGTTCTATGCCTTTGTATTTAACAGTTCCGAGCTTTGTCACGCCCTCAACCAAAAAAGCAACTTCGTCGCCGAATTTCTTTTTTATCTCTGCCGGAGTGGCATGGCCGTCCTCGCAGACATCGTGGAGTAGGGTAGCGATGATCGTCGGCGTGTCCATCTGAATATCAGCCAGCATCTTTGCCGCCGCGACCGGATGTATGAAGTACGGGTCGCCGGAATATCTTTTTTGGTCTTTATGCGCTTCTTTGGCAAACAAAAAAGCCTCTTTAATATCATCAAGTTCTTTTTGGTCTCTTTGCCTTATCGGAGCTAAAATTTCATTGACATCCACCATAAATTTCAATTTACAACCAAGCGTTAAATATGTCAAATAAAAAAGCGCGCCCTTGGCCGATTGGCCGGGCGCGCGTAGAAGCTTTAAGCAAATTGAGGCGTGAAGTATCTGCCAATCTTTTTGTTCTCAGAGTTTCTTAAATAGGCGATATGTCTGCCTATCGCATCCGCCGCTTTGTAGAGTTTTTGCGTTTCCGCATCAATCTCTGCTTTCAAGGGCAGATTTTTTGGTTCACTGCTTCCTGCAATTTTTCTTTGTTCAAAAAAAACAGCTTTGACGCCACGCATTATATTTTCTTGGCGTTCTATCTGTTTTATTTTCAGATTAAGCCCGATCTTTGCGGCCTCTTCCTCACACGTGGCTATCTCGCGCTCCAGTCTTGCGAGCTTTACTCGCATAGCGGTTGCTTTTTCCATTTTTCTGGCATGCTTGTAAAGAAGCAAAGCCTCCATAGATCTATAACCGTCCGGACCTATTTTGTATGGCATAACCTTCCTCCTATTTTTTAGAACAAATCGTTTTTAATTATACCACTATTTATATAGAAAGTCAATAGTTGCGGAGATAAGTTCAAGAACCACCCCGCTTTAAAGTGCCTCCCGCAAACCGAGGGCTTCGACTGAGCTCAGCCGAATGTCCGGGCATGGTGTCTCCCGCTGGAAACTTCCCTTAAA
>JACQDS010000057.1 GCA_016200995.1 Candidatus Azambacteria bacterium
CGCCTGAAGCAAAGAGCACAGACTGCTCTCCGGAAAGCTTTGAGATCTTGTCTTCCGTCGTGACGCCCCTGTAATCAAGCCCGGGAGATATCAACACGGATGTTTTAATTTCCTTATTTTCCGATTGATACTGCAAAGCTAAGTTGGCGCCGATCGACGCCCCCACTAAGGAAATTTTTCCTTTTGGAATTCCTTTTTCCTCAAAAAATTTAACAGCAGCTTCAACATCGTAAATTTTTTCCTGCTGTTCTTTATCGTTGAAGTTTTGATAGTTTATCTCCAATCCGTTTTTTAAAATCGATTCGCCATGACCGCGAAAGTCAATCGCGAGCGACTGAAAGCCGGCTGTCGCCATCTTCTCTTGCATATCATACCAAGATTCTTTTGTCGCCGGCATCATATGAAGCAAAATAACAGCCGGGGCATTATTATCGCCGGTTTTAAAATACGAACCATGTATATCAACCCCATCTTTAGTTTTAAAAATAACTTTTTCCATATTTTTCACTTCCAAAATCTCTTCATTTATCTCTCCGCGAAAGATAAAAAAAGAAAAGATTATGATAATAGATACAATGATTAGAGAGGCTATTTTTGTCATATTATTCCACTGTAACGCTTTTTGCCAAATTTCTCGGTTTGTCTATATCCCTTTTAAGAACCCTCGCAAGAAAATAAGCGAAAAGCTGAGTGACAACAACTGCCAGTATCGGCGAAAGCATTTCGGAAGATCGTGGAACATACACTACATCATCGGCGATATTTTCCAGCTTCTTGTCTCCGGCGGTCGCCACGCATATCACTTTTCCGCCTCTTGATTTTATCTCTTCCATATTTGATAGCATTTTATCATAAACCGAGCCTTTTGTGGATATGCAGAAAACCGGAAAATTTTTATCTATCATCGCAAGCGGACCATGCTTCAGCTCCCCGCCGGCGTAGCCTTCGGCATGAATATATGAAACCTCTTTAAGTTTCAGAGCGCCCTCAAGGGCGATCGGGAAATTATACTTTCTGCCCAAAAAAATAAAATTTTTGTATTTTGCGTATTTCTCCGCTATCTCTTGGATCGTTTTTTGCTGGCCGAGAACTTGCCCGACTTTGGCATAAAGACCGCTTATTTCACGCATCAGATCTTTCCCCTCTTTGAGGCTCATATTTTTCTGCCTTGCGAAAAAGATCGTCAAAAGCGCAAGAACGGTCGCTTGCGAGATGAAAGCTTTAGTTGAGGCAACGCTTATCTCCGGACCGGCATGGTTGTAGATCCCTATGTCGGTCTCTTGCGATATCGCCGAACCGACGACATTGACAATACCCATCGTCAAAGCGCCTCTTTTTTTCGCTTCCCTGACAGCGCCAAGAGTGTCTGCCGTTTCGCCGGATTGGGAGATGGCTATGACAAGATCGGAACTTTCTATGTCAATATTTCCGGTTTTGAATTCAGAAGCGATCTCAACATCCGTATGCAGATGCGTAAGATCCGAAAACCAATATTTTGCAAGAAGGCCGGCATAGTAGGATGTTCCGCAAGCGACTATCATTACCCGCTTTACATTTTTCAGCCTTTCTCCGGCTTCTTCAAGACCTCCAAACTTTGCCGTGCCTTCCTCCTCAAGTAGCCTGCCTCTTATGGCATTTTTTATAACCTCAGGAGACTCAAAGATCTCCTTTTTCATAAATGTTTCAAAGTTCCCTTTCTCCGCCTCTTCCAAAGAATATTCCACTTTGCGCGCCTTCTTGCCGACAGCTTCATTTTTTAAATTACTGATCCTGACGCCGTCGCTTTCGCAGACCGCTATCTCGTCATCCGAGAGATGTATAACATCTTTCGTGTACCCTATAACCGCCGAAAGATCGGAAGCTATTATATGTTCGTTTTTTCCGACGCCTATGACTATCGGACTGGATTTTTTCGCTATTAAGATCTTTTCTTTGTCTTTTTTTGAGATCGCTATGATGCCGTAAGCTCCTCTGATCTTTGAGATCGCGCTTTTAAAAGATGCTTCAAAATTATGATAGTGCTTAAACTCCTCTTCCAAAAGATGGGCAAAAACTTCCGAATCCGTCTGCGATCGAAATTTATGACCCTTCCCCAAAAGCTCGCTTTTAAGCTCCAGATAGTTTTCTATAATGCCGTTGTGAGCTATCAAAAAATCGTCATTACAGCCGATATGCGGATGCGCGTTCGCTTTTGTCGGCTTACCGTGGGTCGCCCACCTTGTATGAGCGATGCCGACATTTCCTGAAAAGTTTTTTCCTTCAAGAACTTTTTCAAGCTTAAATATCCTGCCGGGAGATTTGGCAAGCTGAACTTTTTCTCCTATGACGGCAACGCCGGCGGAGTCGTAACCTCTGTATTCCAAGCGCTTAAGACCGGCAAGAAGCACCGGCAAAGCCTCTTTTTTACCTATATATCCAACTATTCCACACATATAGGCATTATATCATTTTTAGTATTAGTCCACCATAAATGAGAATTTGCATCATTATAATATGTCGCCTTCCAAAGCCGGACGCCACTTAAAAGAACCGTCCTTGCCTCATTTCCAGCGATTCAGCAGGACTTACCTCTCAACGAAAAACCCCTCACCTATGCATAGGTGAGGGGACCAAGCTTTTTCGTTTCCGAGATATTCTTTTAAGTGGCGTCCGGCTTTGGCAGCTGGAGAATATTTCTAGATTTTAGAACGGCATTATATGCAAACTTCAACTATTTTGGTTTTTGCGCTATGCCCGGCTTTGATAGTCACGCAATTTTTCGGAACGCCAAAATGCTTCGCGAGCAACGCCACAACGCCTTTATTCGCCTTGCCTTCTTGAGCCGGCGCTTTGGTTCTTATGTCAAAACTTCCATCCTCTTTTTTTGAAACTTTTTCTTCTTTTGAATTTGGATGGACTTTTATGAAAATCTTCATATTTAAATTATTCTAACAAAAAACCGCCTTAGATAAAATAAGGCGGTTTTTGTTTTTAAACTACAATGCGTTGAAAATATTCACCAATCCAAATCCGTATAAAATATCAAAGCCGATGGCTCCAAGATCCGTCGCTTTAGCCTCCAGTTTGCTTTTTACTTCGCTTGCATCCCAAACCCCGTTTGCATTCGCATCATACAAAGGATCAACCGGTGAAGCCATAAGGTCCGCGGCTGAGCCGGCAACATGCGGAGAAGACATTGATGTTCCGCTTACTGTGGCATAGCCGCCACCCTTCCAAGTAGATAAAATATTTAATCCGGGAGCGGCTAAGCTGATCTCAGGACCTCTTGACGACCAATACGTGACTGCATCAGAGCTGTCTGTGGCGGAAACCGCCATAACGCCAGGATAAGCGGCCGGGTAGTCCACCGCTCCGCCATCATTGCCGGCGGCGGCAACCAAAACAATTCCGGCATTTGAGGCTCTCGCGATAGCATCATAAAATGATGGAATATCATAATTTGTGCCAAGACTCATATTTACAATATTCATATTGTTTGCGATAGCCCAATCAAGCCCCTCTATTACATCAGAGAGATATCCCGACCCGTTTTTATCCAAAGCCTTAACAGCATAAAGAGAGACATTCGGAGCAACGCCGACAACGCCTATGCTGTTATTCAAAGCGCCGATTATTCCGGCAACATGAGTTCCGTGTCCGTTGTCATCATTTGCGGAACTTGCCGGATTTATTGTATTGAATCCGCCTTTTATATTCGCTGCAAGATCCGGATGAGTCAAGTCAATGCCGGTATCCAAAACCGCAACTTTAACGCCACTGCCTGTGCTTTTTGACCAGCTTAATTCGGCATCAACCTTGTCAATTCCCCAAGGAAGGATTTGAGTCGGCTGAACCGGAGGAGCAGGCGGAACGACAGGCTTATTTTTTTTGTTTTTTTTGTCATTAATGCTTATTAAAATATCATTATCCACCCTCAGAATATTCGGATCATTTGCCAGATCACCAGCATCTCTATCGCTTAAGCTTACAACTTTCAAGTCCTTATCGTATTTTGAATCCCTCACCTTAACACCGTTATTTTGCTTTATTAAAATGTCTTTTGTCAGATCATCAACGCCTGACTTAAAAACGACAATCTTTCTATCTGTTTTCTCATTTTCTGACCCGGCAAGCGCGGAGATCGGCAATACAAGAACGATAGAAAGAACAACAAACAAACTTAATATTTTTCTCATATTTTTAACGATTAATAATGATACTTATATAATATACCTACTGCTTGAAAAAGCAATGTTATGTCAAATTGCAAAAAATGCAGAAGCAACTATGGCCGCCGTTTCGGCCCTTAAAACCCTTTTGCCTAAAGACAAAACATTAAAGCCTTTTTCTTTAGCCAAAGAAATTTCGCTTTCCGAAAAGCCGCCTTCCGGGCCGATGAATATGCTGATTTCCTTATATTTCCCAATCTTTTCCTTATTATTCATAAGGAAATCAAATATTTCCGCATTTTTTTCCTTTTCGTGAAATATTATTTTTAAAGAATCATCGCCTATTTCGCCAATCGCGTTTTTAAACTTTTTTGTTTCAAAGAGTCTTGGTATCACGCCTCTTTGCGACTGTTCCGCCGCCTCCTTTAGAATTTTCTCCGCTCTCTCACTTTTAAAAGAGAGCTTCACCGAGTGCTCTGAAACCATAGGATGAAAATTCAAAATACCAATCTCTGCGCATTTTTCAAAGACAAACTCCATTTTATCTTTTTTCAAAAGGCTTTGATACAAAGAAATAGAAACCTCGGGTTCATTTTTGTTTTTTTCTTTCTTTAATATTTTAAGCAGAATGAGCTTCTTGGAAGCTTGCCTGATCTCGCATTCAAATTCAAATCCGGAATTATCCAAAATGAAAATTTTGTCTCCTGTCTTTTTCCGCAAAACTTTTCCGATCTGGCGTATCAGGTCAGAGTCTGAAATAACAAGCTCATTTTGCAACTCCCCTATCTTTTCACTTATAAAAAATCTTTCCGTCATTTTTGTTTCATCTTTCTTGCAAATTCTATTGTTTTGACCATCAGCTCATTTAACTTACTTTTTGCCATCTCGTCTTTTATGGTTCCGTCATCCGAAATGGTCTCTCCGGAACTGGAGATATAAACCCTGGGCTGAGGCAGAATGAAGCAATTTAATTTATTTAAAATGTCTCTCAAATGCTTCTGGCCTTCTATCGTGCCGAAGCTTCCGGAAGATGCGCCAAAAATAGCGGCGATCTTGCCGTCAAGAACATTTTGGCCTCTGGAGGCCCAGTCAATGGCGTTTTTCAAAGCCCCGCTGACAGAGCCGTTGTATTCCGGCGAAGCAATAAGCAAAAGATCCGCTTCAAGTATCTTCTCCCTCAAAATTTTCACTCCGTCCGGCATGCCTTCGTTTTCTAGATCGCCATCATAAATAGGAACATTAAGATCTCTTAAATTCAAAAGCTCAACCTCAACTCCGGCCGCGCTCGCCATCTTAATGGCGTTTTTAAGGACTACCGTGTTTTTTGATGCGCTTCTCAAGCTGCCGGATATTCCGATCGCTTTTAATGCCAAAACCTTCATAAAAAAAGATTAAATTTTAATACTTTATAGCATACCACAAAAATCACTTTAAATAAAAAAAGCTCAGCCAGGCGATTGCCCGGCTGACTACATACTGAATATTCTGACATTCGGAGGAGAAAAGACTCCCAAAGTCTTATATAATTATACTCCCCATTTACTCCAAAGTCAACGAGCTTATCCCCAGCTTAAATTCAGAGATGATCTTTTCGCATTCCTCTGCATTTTCGGCGCTCATCAGCTTCACTCTCAAGTCTCTGGCTCCGGAAAATCCGTGGGCATACCAAGCTAAATGTTTTTTCATGGTGTAAAATTTCTTTTCCGGAAAAATAGATTCAAAATATTTCGCGTGCTCAATAGCAACATCAAGCTTCTCGCCAAAATCCGCCTCCCTGCCGGCAAAGATCCAAGGATTTCCAAAAGCCGCTCTGCCTATCAATACGCCGTCAACTCCGTATTTTTTTATTTTTTCTTCCGCAGATCTTAGATCCTTCACATCGCCATTCCCTAAAACCAAAGTTTCTGTTTTTTTTATTATCTCCGCCGCCCTTGCTATCGCCTCCCAATCCGCCTCGCCGGTATACATCTGCTTGAGAGTCCTTCCGTGTATTGATATATTTGCCGGCTCAGTTTCAAGCAGATGCAAAGCCCAGTCTTCTATCACTATTTTGTCATATCCTATTCTTGTCTTTATTGATACCGGCATTTCCCTTCTTTCAACTTTCAATTTTTTACTTGCAACTCTATATACGATATTTTCCGGCAAACCAAACTCTGAAAGACTCTTGCCTTCCGACCATTCCTTGACTCCTCTTTTTACGCTTTTCACTATATCTTTTGCGAGCTCCGGAGTTTTGATAAGTCCAGCGCCGCCGCCTCTCTTGGCGACATTTTTATCCGGACAGCCCAGATTTATGTCTATACCGTCAAAGCC
>JACQDS010000056.1 GCA_016200995.1 Candidatus Azambacteria bacterium
CGTTCCGCCTCCGTGCCTCAGGCTCTGCGTACCCATAAGTACAGCCTCGCCTTCGGTACTCGGCGCGCCTCGCATCTGACGCTTCGTAATTGAAAAAAACATGAAACAGGAATACGCTAAAAAATTAATTGAAAAAAATCGGCAGGCTTATGATCTCATTTCTCAAGATTTTGACAGAACAAGGTCTTATCTCTGGGAGGGGCTCAAGCCTTTTTCCAAATACGCAAAAAATGGCGATGCGGTTTTGGATTTTGGCTGCGGGAACGGCAGACTGCTGAATCTTTTTGCCGGAAAAAATGTATCTTATATCGGTATTGACGCTTCGGATGGCCTTATCAATGCCGCCAAGAAAAAGTTTTCCGGCAATTTGCCGGAAGGTATTAATGGGGTGGAATTTTTAAAGGTAGATTCCTTGAAGCTTCCATTCAAAGACGGCTCATTTGATAGTGTATACTCCATAGCGGCCCTGCACCATATCCCGACGGAAAAGATGAGACTTGAGCTTCTAAGCGAATTTCAGAGAACTCTTAAGCCTGAAGGAAAGATGGTTCTGACAAACTGGAACCTCTGGCAGAAAAATTACAGAAATCTGATTTTAAAGTATGCCATTAAAAAGTTTTTTGGTCAATCCGGCATGGATCTAAAAGACGTGATCGTTCCGTGGAAAGATCAAAAAGGCGTGGTGATGGCGGAGAGATATTATCACGCTTTCACCAAGAGCGAGCTTAAGCGTATTGTTAAAAGATCGGGTTCTGATATTTTGGAGATCGGATATTTCGGCGGAAAGAATAATAATGCCAATATTTACATAATAGCAAAAAAGTGTTAGTTTAATCTTATGAGCATGACTCCAAAACAGATAATAGAGATATCAACATGGACGATCTTGAGAGGAATTTTGATCCTGCTGTTTTTTGTTTTTCTTTTTCTGATAAAAGACATTCTGATAATCTTGTTTTTATCTTTGATAATAGCCTCTTCAATATATCCGATAGTCAACTACCTTCAGAAAAAAGGCATACCAAGAATAGCCGGAGTTTTATCCGTTTATCTTTTAGTGATACTTTTCATCGCCCTGCTTCTTTATTTGGTTGTGCCGACAATAATAGATGAAATAAGACAGTTGGCTTCCGTTTTGCCTTCATATTACGATGACATATCAAATAAATTTTCAAGGACCGTCATAGAGGTTTCACCGGATTATGCAAAGACAACCCAAGAGTTTTTGATCAATTTCGGAGATAAGATAAAAGATATTACCTCCAGCGCCTTAAAGACCATAGCCGGAATATTCGGCGGCTTTGCTACTTTTGGCATAATATTTGTCATTTCGTTCTATTTGGCCTTTCAGGAGAAAGGCATAGAATCATTCATCAGGATGGTGACGCCAAAAAAGAACGAGGAGTATGTTTTGAATCTTTGGGAAAGGGTTCAAAAAAAGCTTGGTCTTTGGTTGCAAGGCCAGATAATTCTTGGTGCCATAATAGGCGTTATGGTCTTTTTGGGATTGACAATTCTTGGCGTTCCTTACGCTTTGCTTTTGGGAATTCTGGCCGGAGTCTTTGAAATAGTGCCGGTCGTCGGTCCGATATTTTCAGCAGCTACCGGAGTGATAGTCGCTTTGATCATAGATCCTATGCTTGGCATTTGGACTACAGTTTTTTACCTTATCATTCAGCAGCTTGAAAATCATATTTTAGTGCCAAACTTAATGAAAAAAATGACCGGCTTAAACCCAATAGTTGTCATTGTTTCTTTGCTTATCGGTTTGGATCTTGGCGGAATTTTGGGAATGCTCATCTCTGTGCCTATCGCGACGATAGTCAGCGAGCTTTTAAGCGATTACGCCATAGTTAAAAATGCGGAGGAAAAAAGTACGGCGGTCAGCGACTCCTAATGTTTATGCCCAGCTTTTATATAGTCTCAACTCCAATAGGCAACTTGAGCGACATTACTTTAAGAGCGGTAGAAACTCTTAAGCAGGTTGACTTGATATTGTGCGAAGATACAAGGGTCGCAAAAAAGCTTTTAGCCGCTTATGATATAAAAAAGCCGGTAGAGAGCTACCACAAGCACAGCAGATCCGGCAAGATAGACTATATTTTAAACCTGCTTAAAGAAGGCGGGAATTTAGCTTTGATCTCCGATGCTGGCACGCCGGCCGTTTCTGATCCGGGGAGTTTTTTGGTTGGTAAGATAGTAAAAAATTTCGGCGATGAAGTGAAGATAATACCCATTCCCGGCGCAAGCGCCGTTTTGGCGGCTTTGAGCGTTTCCGGCTTTGAGTCGGACAAATTTAAATTTTTCGGATTTCCTCCGCACAAAAAAGGCAGACAGACATTTTTTAAAGAGGTGGCGAGCGAGGAGTCAACGATTGTTTTTTACGAGTCAAAGCACAGGATCCAAAAAGCGCTCAAAGAGCTTGCCGAGGCGATAGGCGAGAGGCGGGTGGTTTTGTGCCGCGAGCTGACGAAGATTTTTGAAACTACATACAGAGGAACGGCTAAAGAGGTTTTGGAAAATCTTGAAAAAGACAAGATCCTTGGCGAGTTTGTGGTAGTGATTGATAGAAAAAAGTGACTCGTAAGTCTTGACTATTATTTGCAAATTCTATAGTATTTCAATGGAACTTTCAAAACATTATACCAAGGAGGCTTAACTATGTTAAACCAAAATAGATGGTTCATGCTTTGTAAAATGGTTGGCATTGAAGATGCTAAAATACCGGTTGCTTATGCAGAGATCTCTTTAAACTATAGCGAGCCGGATAGATACTATCACACTCTTGATCATCACATACGAAGTATACTGACTGAATTTGATGATGTCAGACATCTGGCTTTGAATCACGCCGCCGTTGAAATGGCGATTTGGTTTCATGATGTGAAAAAAACCGAAGTGGAGAGCGCGATCTTTGCCGGTCAAATGATGAGGAGTTTCGGCCTCAATGATTCATTTCAGAGCTATGTCGCGAGGCTTGTTTTCGCTACGAAGCACGATAGAAAGCTTTTTGATCAAGACGAGCAGCTTATAGCCGATCTTGATCTTTCCGGATTCGGAAAATCTCTGGAAGAATTTTGCGCCGATGGCGAAATGATCCGGAAGGAATACAAAAATCCTGATGATTTTCAGGAAAAGAGAAAAAGAATTTTATTTTCTTTTTTTCATAAAAAAGGATTTGTTTATCACACAAAATATTTCAAGGATAGGTATGAAGAAAATGCGAAGGCAAACTTAAAGAGCCTTGTTTAAAGATTAAAAGAACCCGACCATAATGGTCGGGTTCTTTAAATTTGTTTGATTTAATGCTTTTTTTATGTAAAATAAGGTTATGCAAAAAAACAAATTTTATATTACAACTTCAATAGCCTATACAAACGCAAAGCCTCATATAGGGTACGCGCTTGAGCTTTTGCAGGCGGATGCGCTGGCAAGACACCATAGACAAAAAGGGGATGATGTTTTTTTCCTGACCGGCACGGACGAACATGGAAAAAAGATACAGGAGAAAGCGCAGAGCGAAAACAAAGATACCCAAGCATTCGTCGATGAAATTTCAAGCTCTTTCAGAGAGCTTGGCAAAACACTGGAGATATCAAATGATTTTTTTATAAGAACGACAGATAAAAAGACGCACCTGCCGGCGGTAA
>JACQDS010000059.1 GCA_016200995.1 Candidatus Azambacteria bacterium
AATATTTATCTAAAAAAATATCGCGCTTATCAACGCCACGATTATATATGTGATAAAATTCTCCTTTTGTAAATTTAATTTTTCTATTTCCCATTCTATTGCACTAAATTATACCACTTGGAGGTGAAACCTCCAAGTGGTATTTAAAAACTAATGGAGGCGAATGGAACGCCGGCTAAAAACTCTATTGCCTTCACCTGGTATGCGAGCAAAGCCCACAAAGGTACGGCAAGGATATGCGCCAAAGGCATAAAAATGAACCCTGAAAATCCGGCTAAAAACCCCAGAAGCATCACCACCGGCACCAAAGGCAGAACCAAAATATTTGCCAAAGGAGATATTAAAGATATTTGGCTGAAACTATGAACCAAGATAGGCAAAACCGCAGCTTGAGCGGCAAGCGTTGCCGACATTGTGTCTCTTAATTTGAAAATGTCGGGAATTTTTTTGAACTTTTCCAAAAGGTACGGATAAATGTACAAGAGACCGCAGGTCGCCAAAAATGACAGCTGAAAAGAGATGTCAAAAACCAAGATCTTCGGATTAAAAACGCTCATTAAAAACGCAGCAAAGATCAGGGCATTCAAAGAGTATTGCGCCCTGCCGTAGTAGCGTGACATCAAAAGCACTGAGCCCATTATGGCCGCCCGAACGACCGAAGAGGACGCGCCGGTCATCACAACAAATAAAACTATCATAAATATCGCTATCAATGCGACAATTTTTCTGTTTGAAAAGAAAAAGCCGAACATCCAAGCAAGAAAGACAACTATGATCGTCACGTTAAAGCCGGACAAGGCCACGATATGCGCCGTGCCGGTTTTTATAAATGCATCATAAAGAGTTTTTGGCATCTCGGATTTTGAGCCAAAAAGCATTCCGTTCATAAAGTCTGATTCCGGCGAAGGCAGGACAGACTTAATGTTTTCCTCAAAAGCGTTTTTTAATTTAAAAAGATGATATTTTAAGGCTATACCCTTGCCTTCTTCTTTAACCTCAACATTCGGATATTGCATCAAAAAATATATGCCGTCTTTTGCCAGATAATTTTTGTAATCAAATCCGGAAAAATTTTCCGGTTTTTTCAGCTTGCCTTCCGCCAAGAGACGATCGCCATACTCGTATTCCGGATATCTGTTTACCGTTATCAAAACTTTCTCTTCATCATCTGTTTCAACAACAATCTTCTGAGTCGCATCTTTAAATTCCGGCTCGCCGGCGACAACGCCTTCAAGACTTATATTTTGACCTAAAAAAGCGTCCAGAAAAAGATCTTTTGGAACGGATCTTTGATACCAGAAAATCCCAAAATAAAAAATGGCGGAAAAGATCAAAAATAAAATAACGCTTTTCTTGCCAAAAAAAGAAAATAAAAAAACCAAAGAAACAGCAGAGAACAAAAGAAACAAAAACGGATCAAAAGAAAAAATTGAAGCATAAAAAATGCCGCCCAAAAAAGACAGCATTAAAAAAAGAAATATTTTTGATTTAGAAAGCTTTTCTGTGTTTTTAAAATCCATCAGTAAGATAAAACACCAAGCTCAACAGGCGTATTGTTCGATTCTATCAAGTTCGTAATACCGTCGCTCCATGTGACGGAACCCACTCCTACCGTCAGAGAGTTTCCATAGACCGCGCCTTGGGTATCAAGCGTCACCACGAAGGTTTTGTCCGAATTGCTTAAGACATTTATATCTGTAAAGTCCGCCTCTGCTATTGCCGAAGATGAGATCGTTGATGATCCATTTGGATAAACATATGTTGCAAGTAAATTTGAATTGGAAACGCTGTCTTTGTATATATGCAAAGTCCTGCCATCCAGCGCGCTTAGTGTGCCTGATAAGCTAATGGCTATATTTTTTATAGCAGCGATATAATCTCCGGTATTAAGATCGTTGTGAATAATGAATTTTCCAATGACAGCTCCTGTGCCGGCATTGGCGAGCCCTGAAGGAGAATCAAATCTTTTTGATACTGTAATGCTTGTCTTGTATGATACCGCCGGCGTTGTTGTGGCTGTCGTGCCTTGTGTGGTCGTTGCCGTTGTCTCGGGAATAGCCGGGGTTTCTGAAGCTTTCTCCGCCTCTTTCTTTTCGTTCTCTATGTCCAAAAGATCAAGCTCCGCCTGTTCGGAATAAAAATCCTTTGAGGCTTCAGTGTGGTTCACATAATATATTGAATCCCAATCAAAACCCTCCTGTTCAAATTCTCCAGCTGTCAAATTGAGCCATCTTCTCTCGCCGGCATCGCTATTTGGAGCAGCATTAACACGAAAAACCTTTGGATTTGCCACCGAGCCGTCGGAGTTTACCTCTATGACAAGGTCAGACGATTTAAATTGGTCTCTCTCGCTTTGTGCCACCGTCTTGATATTCTCCCACTTCAAATGCCCGTAAGAATTGAAAATGTCCGGATTTAGTATGAGCCTTTTGAATTTTTTAGCTCCAATAATCTTTACTATATAAACATCAGGATTATCGACAGTTTTTATCAGGTCGCCATCGGCTAAATTTGCCGCTTGAGCGGATGCGGCAGAAAAAACAGCGAAACTAAAAAATAAAACCAAAAACAAATTTATTTTTCTCATATAATTATAATTAGATTATTTTTTATATCTATATATTAGCATATTTTTTATATATTTAGAATTTTCAGATTTGAGCGCAGCGAGCTTGTACTGAATGGTACAGCGAGCAAGCCCGGAATTTTTGACGAAGAAATGCGCCAAATATGGAAATTCTATCTTTTATAAACTTTTTGACGATGACCAATACTGATAACTATAATGATCAGTTTTGATTTGTAAATTTGATATATAATTCTATAAGGCCAGACGCGCAAAGAATAGCATTTTTTATAATCGCCTTTTAATTTTTTTCCGCCATAAGGATCATCCGATAAACTCACAAGGGAAGAAATAATATTTTTATAATGCTCTTGAGGAATTTTTTTTAATTCTTTTTCTGCTTTTGGCGTTAAAACCACTTGGTGCTTCATCTGGTTTTTTTGGTTAGGATATACCCTTCTTTTTTCAAAATATCTTCTAATGTGGCGTATTTTTTATATTTACCGCTCTTAACAGCATCATTTGCCTTTTTTATGTCGCTCTTTAAATTAGGGAAATCCTTCGCAACTTCCAAGGTTTCCATCCAAGACTCAAATTCCTCAGCGGACAAAACTACGGCTTTTGGACTTCCTTTGTCCGTTAAAGTATATCGGATGCCGACTTTTTGCACTTCATCTGCAATTTTGAAAATTTTCTTTCTTGCTTCAGATATAGATAGTGTTGTTTTGGTATCCATCATTTTATATTAATAATACTACATGTACATATTAACGTACATACAAAACAAAGTCAATTAAAATTCGATCCCGCGTTTTGCGCGAACGCCGGAATCATACGGATGCTTAATATCTTTCATCTCCGTCACCAAGTCGGCTTTTTCTATCAGCCAGACAGGCGCGTTTCTGCCTGTTAATATCATATCAGTTTCTCCTTTATATTCATCTAAAAAGTTTTTCACCTCTTCTTCCTTTATGAGCTTAAGATCCATTGCGTTGTTTATCTCGTCCATCGCCACCAGATTGTATTCCCCGCTCAAAACAGCCTCTTTGCACATAGCCCAAGTCTTTTCTGCCGCTTCTTTGTGCTCTTCAATTTTATGCTTATCTCCCATTATCCCGACAAAACCTATTCCGCCTTTCACTAAAGAAAAATCGGGAGCGAGACGCTTGTGTGCAGTGTCCTCTCCCGATCTGAATGGCCCTTTTATAAATTGAATCATTATCGCTTTTTTACCTTCACCAACAGCGCGAAGCGCCTGCCCGAGAGCGGCTGTTGTCTTCCCTTTTCCGTTGCCGGTGTTAACTATTATCATCTTAATTTAAGATTGATGATTTATGATTGATCTATAATTTTCAATAATTTAGCATAGGTCGAGGCGAAAGCGAGGAGTAAAGCGAGCCGTACTGAAATGTACGGCGAGCGAGCACCGGAGCTTTCAACGAAGAGATATGCAAATTTTGGAAATTATACTATTTCGCAGACACCGGAAACACAGGCCAGCTCCTTTGCAACGTCCGTATCATCTTCCGCTTCGTATGTGACAATCTTTGAGAAATCGATCTCTGGGAATGCCTTTGCTTTTGCTTCATATTCCTCTTTGCTTATATCCTCGTACGGCGCTAGCCTGTAAACATGCTTCTCTCTCGGCAAAAATGACAGCCCGCCGACAATATCCCAATTTTCATGTATCCAACTCGCGACCTCTATCCATTCTTCATCGCCGACGGATATTGTTATAGAAGGATTATGCTCCGTGTAGTTTTGCTTCACCAGCTGCCAGTATTTCAATTGCTCTATGGCGGAGAGGTCGTTTTTGAAAATTGAGCCTTTTGGCGCTTTGACCGGAAATTCAAAAACATAGGTGTGCGCCTCGCCCATCATCTGTCCAACTTCCGGATGATACGGCACGCCTTGATCTTTCATCATTTTAAAAAGCGGATCGGTAGCGGATATTCTTATCCTTCTTATATAATACTGCGCATGCCTTGGATGCATTCCGGAAGATGAATCAACCGTCTGAGAAACTGTGCCGGAGGGCTTCACGCAGGTTATGCAGGTTGAAGCGTTAATGCCGAATTTCTTTGCATAATGCTGATTGGTTTTTAGCGCCTCCAGCCTCATTTTATTTAATGTCCCCGCATCTCTGACGGCTTTTGAATCCCATTGACCTGTGATGGAAACTCCGAGCAACCTCTCCTTCTCGCAATTTTTCTTCCATTCTGGAGAGATATATGGAAAATGCGTCAGGGTGGATTGGTATGTTCCGAGTATGGTTGCGAGCCTTGCTTTTCTGACCAGCGACTTCTCGTCGTCATCCGCTCTTGCGACCACCTCGGAAAGATTGCAAAACTGCCTTGACTGCAAAATAATCTCTCCGCAAGGATTGGTGCCTAAATGCGTGATGTCGCCATGAAGAGCCTTGATCCTTCTTTGCGGAAGCATTTTCGCAAGACTGCCTCTGTTGAATATCCCTCTTTCACCGGAGCCTGATTTCATCAAAGCCACCCACTCGTCCAAAAATTCCGCCGCGCCTGGCTTTGAAAGATAGACCGCTGAATTGTTTGCCATGCTTCTTTGCGGTTCATTAAGATAAAACTGGCCTTTCTTGGCGTCTCGCATCTCTTGATCGTCCAGGTCGGAAAGCGAGATCAAGGCGCTTCTTCTAACGCCTCCGGAAACCACCACCTCCCCGATCTTGCAGACGATATCATGAACATTCAAATTGGTGAGCCTTCTGCCCTGCTTTTTAAGTATCGTCTCTTTTGTGAAAATCAAAACTGCTCTCAAAGGATCGGGGCCGGATGATCTGCCGCCCATCGTCTTGAGCCTTGCGCCGGCCGGTCTGAGCTTTGAATAGTCAAATTCCATATCTTTGCCGGCAAACCAGGTTTTCATTCCAAGCACCAAAGCGTCCGACCAGCCCTCCTTGCTGTCTGCTATCACGTGAGTTGCGAGTTTCTTTCCGGTTTGCGGCTGGATCTGAGGAAGCGCCTGAACATTCCGGCTTTCAACGGAAAAGCCGACTCCAGAACCGCACATTAAGATGTACATTATATCTCCAAAATCTTGAAGCTTTGAAGGCGCGATAAAAGAACAGTTGTAAGCGCAGATGTTTGTTTTTCTCGCTGCCGGACCGGCAAACTGCAAAAGCCTCATGGAGGGCATGACATCCTGCCTTAAAATAGCCTCTCTTAGTTCATCATACTCTTTTTTGGAAAGCTTCTTGCCGAGATTCTCTTTCATAAACGCCATATACCTGTCAACCGTCTCTATCCACGTCTCCCTTCTATTCTCTTCGTCAACCCACCTTGAATATGTCCTGTAAAAAACAAATTCCGCAAGCTGATTTTTAAAATACCTGCCACTTTCCTGCGCAAGCTTTTTAACATGCTCCGGAACAGCCAAGCCCTGCCTTCGCAACTCCGCCCTTTTGCTTCTGTACAAAATATACGCTTTTGCGACATCGGTGTAGCCCTCAAGCATCAGCGTCGTCTCAACCAGATCCTGGATCTGCTCAACGGAAGGGATCCTGCCGGCAAATTTATCCTCCATCAAGTGCGCCACTTTTTTTGTGATCTTTGGGATAGCCTCTTTGTCAAATTTACTCAAAGATAAAAACGCTTTTGTGATGGCATTTTCTATCTTTCTTGGATTGAACTTCTCCAGCTCGCCGCTTCTTTTTTTGATCTCTTTTATCGGAGGCATAATACTTTACTTTTTTCTCCTTATGAAAGCCGGCACATCCCATTCGTCATTGGTGTCAAATATTGATTCTGCGGAAAACATCTTTCTTTTCGGCTGATCTTCTTTCTTGCCTTCTTTTTCCTCTTCTTTCGTCTCTTTTTGCTCTTGCTGTGAAAAAGTTGGAGCATTTGAAACCGGCTTTGCCCTTATAATACCCTCAATATTGCTGTGGATATTGTGCTGAGGGGCCTGCTGGCCATGCTTTGCCTCTTGAGTAAGCTTATCCTCTTCTTTGTCCATTCTCATCTCTTGAAAATTCGGCGTCTTTATGACATCCGGTTTTTTTCTAAAAACCTCATCTCCAAAACCGGTGGCGATGACCGTCACTTTTATCTCGCCTTTCTTGAGTCTTGGGTCTATGAAGGCTCCGAAAATTATTTTGGCATTTGGATCCACGTACTCGGAGATAACTTTTGCGGCGTCGTTTATCTCCATCATTCCCATATCGGAGCCGCCGGAGACGCTGAAGAGAACACCCTTCGCTCCCTCAATGGAAACCTCAAGCAAAGGAGAGTTGATGGCGGCTCTTGACGCCTCCACCGCCCTCTCCTCTCCGGAGGCGATGCCGATGCCCATAAGAGCGGAACCGGCATCCTGCATTATAGCCTTAATATCGGCAAAATCAACATTGATGATTCCCGGCAGTGTTATCAGATCGGAAATGCCTTGAACCGCATTTTGCAAGACATCATCAACAAGAGCGAAAGAGCCCATTATGGATGTCTTTTTTTCTATGATATTAAAAATCCTGTCGTTTGGTATAACGACCAAAGCATCAACTTTTTCTTTTAAATTTTCCAAGCCTTCGGCCGCCAGCCTGCTTCTTTGAACGCCTTCAAAAGAAAAAGGCTTGGTGACGACTCCAACCGTCAGAGCGCCCATATTTTTTGCAATCTCGGCAACGACCGGCGAAGCTCCGGTGCCTGTGCCACCGCCCATTCCGCATGTCACAAAAACCAGATCCGCCCCCTTGAGAGCCTCTTGGATCTCATCTCTTGATTCTTCCGCCGCTTGCCTGCCAAGATCAGGATTCATTCCGGCGCCAAGCCCTCTTGTCGCATTTTTTCCTATATGGATCTTTGTTTTTGCTCCCGAGTGATGCAGGTCTTGCGCGTCCGTATTGATGGTGATAAAATCAACGCCCTTGATCTTTGACTCCACCATTCTGCTGACAGCATTGCCTCCGCCGCCTCCGACTCCGACAACTTTTATTCTTGCAAATGTTTCTATTTCAGGTTTTACTTGGCTCATAAAATTTAAACTGTTATGTATTAATTCCTATCTAAATAATCTAATACAAATTATTGATATTTGCAAATCATTAACGCAGATGGCGTTTTAGAATTCAAAGTTACGGCATAAAAACCCTCAGGGATTTAAGGATCTTGCTGAAAA
The DNA here is from genome assembly GCA_016200995.1 of Candidatus Azambacteria bacterium. Classification (GTDB taxonomy): domain Bacteria; phylum Patescibacteriota; class Minisyncoccia; order GWC2-36-17; family M10-OD1-4; genus M10-OD1-4. The sequence continues at coordinate 7,706 of JACQDS010000059.1, forward strand.
ACCCTCCTCCGGATGAAGCGCCTTGATAGTTTGCCGGGATGCTCGGTTCGTCAAAACCCATCAAAGCCAATCCGACAGCCGAGGCGTATTCCGGATCAGCCACTCTGTCCAAAATACCATCAAGTCCTTCGCCGGGGACACCAATCTGAACAGGCAGCTTGAGCCTGTTTCTCGCCGCTTCAACTATATGAGGAAGCTTCGCTCCTCCGCCGACAAGCACTATTCCGCCTGGCAAGAGCCCTTGCTTGGAGACCTTCTTCAGCTCCTTTTCCGCAAGTTCAAATATCTCATCAAGTCTTGCCTCTATGATCTCCGCGATATGTCTTCTTGAAACAGCGCCACCCTTAGCAAGGCCAAAGCCTAGCTCGGCAAGATCTATCATATCCTTTTTATTAACGCTCTCCGGATCCGCCGTTCCGTATTCAAGCTTCACTCTCTCGGCGATATCTATCTCCGTCCTTAGGCCTATTGCTATGTCGTTTGTAATATGGTTTGAACCCACTGGCAAAACGGCAATGTGCGTCATACTACCATCTTCAAAAACAGAAACACCGGTCGTTCCACCGCCGATGTCTATCACCATCACGCCAAGCTCCTTCTGTCTTTTTGACAAAACAGCTTTTGAAGAAGCAACCGGAGATATTATCAAGTCGTCTATATCAAGCCCGACCGACTCAACCGCCTTTTTTACATTGTTGATCACCGCCACCGAGCAGTCTATCAAAAGAGCGTTGACCTCAAGCCTGACGCCGCTCATCCCCAAAGGCTCTTTTATCCCGCCCTCGCCGTCAACTATGAATTCCTTCGGTATGACATGAACTATCTTTCTGTTTTGCGGGATCGAGATCGCTTCTGTGGTTTGAAGGACTCTCTGCTTATCCTCTTTTGAGATCTCCTGATCAGCCCTTGAAACGGCAACGACGCCCTTGGAAGATCTTGATGTCATATGCGGGCCGGAAAGATTGGCAAAAACCGATTCAATGGTTTTGCCGGATGTCTGTTCGGCTTGAGCGATGGCGTTTCTTATGCTCTCCACCGCCTCGTTTATGTCGGCGATCATTCCTCTTTTCACTCCGGAAGAAGGCGCCTCGCCGACGCCGACAACAGAGAGCTTCTCCGCTCCCTTTCTTTTTTGAATGACTACCGCCCTGACCTTCGCAGTGCCGATATCAAGCCCGCAAGTTATGAATTCCTTTGCCAATGTAATTAAAATAAAATATTTAAAACTTTTTTTTGAATATTATCCGTCTCTTTGCTTTCTTTCTCCGATCTTTCATGATCTATCCCGAATATATGTATCGTGCCATGCGAAGCCAGAAGCGCCAGTTCGCTATCTATGCTTTTTTTCTCTTTTTTCGCCTGCCTTTTTGCGTAAGGCAGAGAGATGACTATCTCGCCAAGATTCAAAGAAGCATCTTTTAAAATTTTCGGCCGGCGCGACTCTTCAAAGCCAAAAGACAAAACATCCGTTGACCTGTCTTTTTTTCTGAAAGCTCGGTTGAGCGTTTGCATTTTTTTGTCTCCGACAAAAACAACGCTGACCTCCACGCTTCCCTTCACGCCTAAAATTTTCAAAGTGTTAAAAACTGATCTTTCTATCAATTTTTTTTTAACACTGCCTTTCGTAAAATTCACTATTCCCAAATCCAATTTCAGCATCTTGTTATATTAAAGCAAAACACAAAAGAACTGAGCCTTGCATTATCCTTTCATTATAGCAATTTAAAGCCGGCTTTTGCAAGCTGCTTATTAAACCCCGCTTGGAGACTCGGTCTCCAAGCGGGGTTGAGAGATCTTATTTGTAGAGTTCGCTATGAGTCCCTATCAAAATAAAAATGACATCGCCATTTTCTCTTTCTTCAAATATGGCTCTATAGTCGCCTGTAATATTTATACTTCTCTTATCGTCATATTCGCCTGACAGAGGATGATTATTCAATAACACATTAAATTTATCGCTGTAAAAAACCTCTAACTTTTTGTAAAAAGCATTCTGCGCCTTTAGCGGCAATTTTGATAATTTCTTAACAAAATTCTTATGAAAAATTATCTGCATGCCTTCTTTGATTCTTTCTTAAGATAGCTAATTGCGCTTTTTGCATTTTTAAAAGCGGGTGAGATGTTCTTTCCTCTATTTATATCCTCATCAATTTTTTCCAATTCTTTTTCAATTCTTGCATTCAATCTTCCGCCGTAAGTCAATCCAACTTTAAGATCATCCTCCACAAAAGCTTTTATAGAAAGCTTGAGCACCGAGCTTAAAGTAATACCCTCGGCTTCCGCTTTTTTCATAGCTGAATCTTTTAATTTTTTATCCAATTTGAACATTATTTGAGAATTCATATCATTTTATCAATAATAGTTAGTATATATATTGTATATAAAAAGTATATACTTTGTCAATACGTAAAAACATACGCCAACACCACTTGGAGACTAAGTCTCCAAGTGGTGTTTTTGGTTTTTAGAGATATTACTTTGAGAGAGTTTCTTTGACTATGTTTGCGACCAAAGAGCCATCCGCTTTACCTTTGACTTTCGGCTTTAAGTTCGCCATCACTTTTCCCAAGTCCGGCAAACCGGAAGCTCCTGTTTCCGCTATGGCTCTTTCCACTGTTTTTCTGATCTCTTCCTCGGAAAGCTGAGCGGGAAGATATTTCATCAAGACGCCAATCTCCGCCTGTTCACTTTCCGCTAAGTCGTTTCTGCCGGCATCGGAGTATTGCCTGATGGAGTCCTTCCTCTTTTTTACCTCATAGTTAATAAGGTCTATTGTCTGCTCTTCCGAAAGCTCAGACCCCTTATTGTCTATCTCTTTGTTTTTAATTTCGGACTTGAGCATCGCCAAAACAGACTTTGCTACCGCATCGCCGGCTTTAAACGCCTCTTTAAAATCCGAATTAACTGCCTCTTTTATATTCATTTTCGGTTATTTTACCTAATTTATAAAGCATCTCTTTCTCTGAAGCTATCTTTGATCTTCTTATCGCCGCTTCTTTGACTTTTCTTTTTGATTTTTTCGGCTCAAGATATCTGTACTTTCTAGCTTTAACCAAAACATGACTCTGCTGAACCTTTCTTGAAAATCTTCTCAAAAAAGCTCCCACTGATTCTTTGTCTCTTCTTCTTGCTTCTATCATTCTCTTGGCACCTCCCTTCTGTCGCCGGCCAAGATGTGCATATGGAGATGATCTATCTCCTGCCCGCCGTCTCTGCCCACATTCACAAGGAGTCTATATCTCCCTGAAACTCCGAGCTTTTCGGCCGCATCTTTGACCGTCAAAAACATATCACCCAAAACAGCTTTGTCGCGCTCTGTTATGTGATCCACAGAAGCTATATGCTCCTTTGGCACGACAAGAACGTGAACATCAGCCTTTGGATGAATGTCTTTAAAAACCAAAAATTTGCCGTTTTCAAAAACAACGGTTGAACTCACCTCGCCTTTTACGATTTTACAAAATAAACAATCTGTCATTTTTTGATCCTTTCTTTTATCGTCTTAACTATCTTCTCAATGGGTATGTTCTCCTGCGCTCCCGACTCCATATCCCTCATTATGACATCTCCGTCTATCGCCTCTTTCTGGCCGATGATCAAAGCCATCTTGGCGCCGAATTTGTCGGCTATGCGGAGCTGTGAGGATAGGCTATTTCTACCAAAAGATTCCAAAACATGCAAGCCGGCGTCGGAAAGCTCGTCAAAAAGCTTAACGCATTTTTTCTTTCCCAAGTCTCCAACCTGAACCAAAAAGACTTGCGGTTTTGAGTGATCCGAGACTTTGATCCCCTGTTTTTTCATCACCCCTATCACTCTTTCCATTCCCAAAGCGGCTCCGACCGCCGGCGTGCTTTTCCCGCCGACCATCTTTATCAAGTCGTCAAATCTTCCGCCTCCGCCGATAGCCAATTTTGACTTTTTATGCGTCTTCTCGCTTCCACCTTCCAAATGCTCATCCTCTAAAAATACCTCAAAAACGGTTTTTGTGTAATAATCCAAACCTCTTACCATATGCGGATTTAAGGAATATGGTACGGCAAGCTCATCTAAAAATTCCAAGACAAGCTTAAAGTGATCGTGGCACTCCTTGCAGAGATTATCCACCAAAGAAGGCGCGTTGGCTTTTATCGGCTGGCATTTTTCCTCTTTGCAGTCAAGAAGCCTGAGCGGATTCAGCTTTGCTCTTTTTTTGCAGTCCGCGCAAACGCCTCTCAACCTCGGCTTGTAATATCTTAAAAGCTGGGTCCTGTAGCTTGCCCGGCATTGCTTGCAGCCTATGCTATTGACCTCAACATTCAGATTTTTAAGTCCAAGTTGAGCGCAAAACTTCAAAAAGACATTTATTATTTGGGCATCATATACCGGGTCCTGATCCCCTAAGATTTCAAAACCGACCTGGTGAAACTGCCTGTATCTTCCGGATTGCGGTTGTTCGTATCTGAACATCGGCCCGATATAGCTTAATTTTACAGGCTGCGACAAGTTTATCATTCCGTTCTCAACATAAGACCTTGCAATACTTGCCGTCCCTTCCGGTCTCAAGGCCAGCGTATCTTTGCCCTTGCTTTTAAAAACATACATCTGCCTTTCTATTATATCGGTCGTTTCGCCGACCGTAGCTTCATAGAGATCCGCATCTTCAAAGATAGGCGTGTCTATCCTGCCAAAACCATAATGCATTGAAACATTTTTAAACACCTCTCTCACCTTCTCCCAATACTTCTGCTCGCTTGGCAGGATATCAAAAGTTCCCTTTGGCGTCTGAAATGATTGTTTCTTGGTTCTTGCCATATTTTTTTACTTAAAAATGCTAAATTCGTTAAACGGAAATACTCTCACGACAACCCTACCAACAATAAACTCATTTTTGAGCGCGCCCCATCTTCTGGAATCGGAAGAAGCGCCTCTATTGTCGCCAAGAACAAAGTATTCATTGTAGCCGAGCTTTACCTCTCCGCCACCGAAAGTTTCATTGGGACTTGCAAGATATTTTTCATCCAAAGAAAATCCGTTTGGATTGTCTTTGTTTTTTATGACGATCCTGCCGTCTTTAAACCCTACTATCTCCCCGGGCAAGCCGACTATTCTTTTAATATAGTATTGTTTGGTATCGTAAGGATATTTAAAAACAACAACATCTCCTCTTGCCGGCTCGCCAACTCTGTAAGAGACCTCGTCTATTATAAGATAATCGCCGTTCTCAAAAGAAGGCTCCATAGAAGCGCCGAGCACGAAAAACGGCTGAACAACATAGTATCTTAAAGGCAATATGATAGCCAGCGATATCAGCACCAGCTTTGCGGTCTCCCACAAAAATGAAAATATTTTTTTAAAATCCATAATGGTTTATTCTACCATAAAAAATGATATATTACAAGATACGACCTGTATGGTATTATATTTGCATGGATGAATACAATGACGACAAATTAAAAACGGCTCTCTTACCTAGCTATCTTTTGTGGTTGGCAAGAATTTTTGGCGTTTTGTTTTTCTCATCTTTTGTCTTTTTTGCAAATGCCACCGAGCTTGCCAAACCGCCACAAACCTCGCTTGGCGCGGCGACAGCCGTGAAAACCGCCTTTTCATTCCTGACGCAAAGCGAAGAGAGCATCAAAGGCGAAGATCGCGACAGGGTCAACATTCTTTTTCTCGGGATGCCGGGTGGCAAAAACAGCGCGCCGTTTTTGACCGACTCTATCATCCTCGCAAGCATCAAGCCGAGCACAAACCAGCTTGCCCTGCTTTCAATACCAAGAGATCTTTTGGTTTATCTTGAAAAAGAAAAAAGATACGCAAAGATAAACTCTCTTTTTATAATGAATGAAAAAAATCCGGAATTGATAGAAAGCGAGATCAAAAAGATCACTGGCCAAGGGGTGGATTATTATGTTGCTTTGGATATGAGCGCGGTTGAAAAGGTCGTTGACGCGCTTGGCGGATTGAATGTTTTTGTGCCGCAAAATATTTACGATGCGAGCTTCCCAACCGACAGCTTTGGCACGGAGGTTTTTGAGGTCAAGCAAGGCTGGCGATACTTTGACGGCAAGACCGTCCAGAAATATTTGAGGACAAGGCATTCCTCAGGAGGGGATTTTGCAAGAATGGATCAACAGCAGGCTGTTATTGAAGCTTTGAGAAAAAAACTTTTTGGCTTAAATCTATTCTTGGATATGCCGACCTTGCTTTCGCTTTACAGCGCGGTTGCGGCAAGCCTCCAAACTGACATCTCCGACCGAGAAATAAAAAGTCTTTATTCTCTTATAAAAAACATAAGTTATGATAAAATAGTAAACAAGGTTTTAAATGGGGGGTCTTCCGATTCGCTCTTAGTCTCCGGAACATTTTCTTTTGGCGGTCAAGGTGGCTTTATCTTAAAGCCGAAAGCCGGAGACTTTGACTATTCGGAGATCCAATATTTGACAAGCAGTATTTTTTATAAATAACAAACAATATGACATATTTAATTTTGGGACTTGGCAATCCCGGCGAAGAATACGAAAACACAAGGCACAATATCGGCAGAGATGCCACGGCTTATTTGGCGGCACTCTTGGGTTTTCAATATTTTAAATTAAAGCCGGAAAATATTTTCGTGATCTATGACGACATAGACCTGCCATTTGGAACGATAAAAATATCATTCAACAAAAGCTCCGGCGGGCACAAAGGCATTGAAAGCGTGATAAAAAAGCTCAAAACAAAAGAATTTTGGAGGATTCGGGTCGGCATCAATCCGACAAAAAAGAAAAAAGACGCGATGGATCTGGTGCTTAAAAAATTCGCAAGCAAAGACGAACAGGAGATAAAAAAACTCAAAAAAGAGATAAATGAGGCTCTCATCTGTGCGATCACAGAATCCCCGGAAAAAGCGATGACGCTTTTTAATCAATGACACTACACTACTCCCCACTTGGAGATTGAGTCTCCAAGTGGGGGTGGGGTTGTAATAAATCAGCGCAAGATCACTTCACTTGGACAATCTTATGCAATGAAGATGATATTAATGTTTGGTATGGCATGCCTTCTCTGGCGGCTTTTGCTTTTAACTTCATAAGATCAACGCCTGATATCCTTATGGATATTGTCTTATTTTTAGCTAGCGTTGACCTTGCAATTTTTGAATACCTTGCAATGCTTCTTTTTTTATCTTTAATGGAAGCAAAATCTCCTCTTTCCACAAGCTTCAACATATTTTTTTCATCTTTTGTCCGTTTTATTTTTTTATTCATTGTTTTTTATTACATATTTTTTAGTGAATTTTCTGCTTGGAATGATGGTTTTTAAAAATA
>JACQDS010000058.1 GCA_016200995.1 Candidatus Azambacteria bacterium
GTACATCATAGAATGTAATAATAAAAAGCCTTAATTTCCTTTAAGGCTTTTTATTGAGTGAATTTATTTTTTCTTTGCTTTGGAAGCCAGCTCTCTTCTTTTGTTAAACTTGTCAACTCTTCCGGCCGTATCAACTATTTTTTCCTTTCCGGAATAAAACGGATGGCATTCGCTACAGACTTCAACATGGATCTCTTTTAAGGTTGATCCTGTGGTGAATTTGTTTCCACAGGCGCAAGAAACTTGCGTCTCTTGGTATTTTGGATGTATCTCTTTTTTCATTTTAAAAACGATTAATATATATATAAAATGGGGGAGAGGGCTGCATTACACAGCCCTCTCTTTTGTGCTTGTTGCCGTGTGAAACCCCAACCACATGGAAAGGAGGAGTGGAAACATGTGGGGGGGATTAAGGCAACAAAGCTATTTTATACTAGCATTTTCTTGACAGAAATGTCAAGACCCGTTAGAAGTTCCTACATTCGGGTCAAGAGTAATAAAAAAGAACCCCCTTTATAGGGGGTTTCTTGATGATGATCGGGTTTTGCTTGGCTTCCGCCATAGCCACCGGGCGCGAGGAATTTTTTTCTCCTCCTATTGTTGCAAATACCAGGTATGATACAACGCATACCGCCGACAACATTCCGACTATTACGGTTTTAAAATGAGCACAGTCGCACATACACGTACCCTCTCTTTAACCCATTTTATTTAACCATATTTTAAAATACATTGCAAGCCAGCAGAAAATGTTTTTATTTAAGCGTTTTTGTGATAATCTATAATAGAATTAACTTTAAAAATATGAATTGGGATCTGTCAGATATATATAGATCAATAGATGATAAAAAAATACCTTCTGATGTAAAAAGGCTTAAAAAGCAGGTTTTGGCTTTTGAAAAAAAATACAAAGGAAAAGTTGAATCCGGAAATTTGAGCGATTCTTTGTTTTTAAATATCATCTCCGAGTACGAGAATATTTTAATGAATGCCCAGAAGCCGTATATATATTTTAATCTTTTGTTTTGCGCCGATTCAACAAATGCCAAAGTCGCTTCTTTGATGCAAAAAATGGAGGAGGAGTATGTAAGCATAACGAAGCACCTTTTGTTTTTTGATCTTGAGCTTGCAAAGATACCAGATCAAAAAATAGGAAAATTCATAAGATCAAAAAAACTGAAAAAATATTTTCACCACATAAAGCATATCCATGAAAATAAAAAATATAATCTTTCCGAGTTGGAAGAAAAAATAATCCAAGAGATGACGACCGTCGGCAGATCGGCTTTTACAAGGCTTTTTGACCAGATCCATTCCAAAAAACAATATCAAGCAAAGATATCCGGAAAAAATAAAAGCCTCAATCAATCTGAGATAATCTCTCTGCTTCACAATCCAAAAAGAGATGTAAGAAAGGCCGGCGCGGAAGCGTTCACCGAAGGCCTCAAAAGCGAAATTTTTTACAATACCTTCATATATAATACGCTTCTAAATGACAGCAAGGTGGCGGACTCTCTGAGAAAATACGCTTATCCGGAACAGTCAAGGCATATAGCGGAAGAAACTGACAGAAAAGTCGTTGATATGCTGTCAAATTTAATATCTGAGAAATACGGGATAGTTTCAAGATATTATTCTTTAAAAAGAAAAGCTTTAAAGCTTGAAAAGCTTTACGATCATGACAGATACGCGCCATTATCTCAAAAAAGCAGGCTGGTGAATTTTAAAGAGGCGGAAAAAATTGTTTTGGAGTCATTTTCGGAATTTTCAGAAACGATGGCGGATATTGCAAGAAAATTCTTTGAAAACAAATGGATAGACGCAAAGATGAAAAAAGGCAAGCGCGGCGGCGCTTTTTGCATGTATGTTTCGCCGGATATACACCCTTACATTTTGACAAATTACAGCGGAAGTTTGAGAGATGTGATGACGCTAGCGCATGAAATAGGCCATGGTATTCATGCTATTTTGGCAAAGGATAGAGGCTTTTTAAGTTTTTCTTCTTCGCTTGCGCTTGCGGAAACGGCAAGCGTTTTTGGGGAGATGCTCGTTTTTAATAAAGAGATGCAAAAAGCCAAAACCGATAAAGAGAAGTTCCTTCTGCTTGCCGGCAAGATAGAGGATATCATCGCGACGGTTTTCAGGCAAAACTGCATGTATCTTTTTGAGAAAGATGTCCATAAAAAAAGAAGAGAAGAGGGTGAGCTGACGGAAGAAAATTTTAATGAGATCTGGCAAAAAAGAAACAAAGAGATGTTCGGCAAATCGGTTGAATTGACCGAGAATTATAAGGTCTGGTGGTCGTATATAAGCCATTTTATGCATTCGCCATTTTATGTTTACACCTACTCATTTGGCGAGCTTCTGACGCTTGCTTTGTACAAAATGTACAAAAAAGAAGGTAAAAGTTTTGAGAAAAAATATCTTAATATACTCTCAAAAGGCAGTTCTGAAAGTCCCGAGAAGATCTTAAAAGATATAGGGGTAGATATAAACAAAAAAGAATTTTGGAAGAACGGGCTTTTGATGATAGAGGATATGGTTTTAGAAGCTGAAAGATTATACAAAAAAATACAGAAATTATAATTATGGACACATTTGAAAAGAGATTCAACAAACTGAATACACAACAGCAGGCGGCGGTGACGAGCACGGAAGGGCCGGTGATGGTGATAGCAGGGCCGGGAACCGGAAAAACCGAGATCATCGGCATGCGGGCGGCTTACATTTGCAAGCAAGCCGGAATTTCGCCTTCAAGCATACTTATCACCACTTTCACGGAAAGCGGCGTGGCGGCGATAAAAAACAGACTGCTTGATATTATGGGCGCCGACGCTTACAAAGTGAATGTGACAAGAAGCATCATTTCGTCCTTGAAACTTAGCGAGCTGACGACATTTAATGATAAATATTTCTATCTTTCAGATATTTTAAAAAGCATTCAGATCTTAAAGCGCGAGGATATTGCGCCGGAGGATCTTTTGGCGCATTTAATGTCTTTTAAGGAAGAGATTGAGAGCGAGCCGAAAATAAATAAAAGAACAGGCAAGCCGACCGTAGAATGGCAGAAAAAACAGAAAGATATATCAAAAAACAAAGAATTGGCTTTGGTTTACAAGGAATATCAAAAAAGACTGAAAGAACACGGTTTTTACGACTACGAGGATATGATCCTTTTTGTCGTCAATAAATTCAAAGAGGATGAGGAGCTTCTGGCAAATTACCAAGAGCAATATTTGTATATAATGCTTGATGAATATCAGGACACCAATGAAGCGC
>JACQDS010000060.1 GCA_016200995.1 Candidatus Azambacteria bacterium
CCTGGAACTACATATCATTATCAGTTAAGAAGCAAAGCGCTTGTCGGCGGAACCGGAAGGTCAAGGGACTTTACATTCACCACAAAAGCCGAAGCCGGAATATCTGATCTTGAGATCAAAAATATCACCATAAACTCTGCGGAATTGACCTGGAAAACATCCGTTCCGGCATCCACAAGAGTTGAGTATGGTCTGACAAGCCAATACACCGATACAAGGTCTGACGACGCTTTCAATACGACGCACTTGGTTAAATTGACGAAATTGAACCCGGGAACGCTTTACAGGTTCAGAGTGGGCGGAATTGATTCAACAAAGAAGGAATTTTTCTCGCCAAACCTGACATTCACCACCGACGCTTTGCCAAGCTTGATAGATGTTAAGATAGACGGAGTCACGGAAAAGAGCGCCAATGTCTCTTGGACAACCGACTTGGTGTCCGACTCAACAGTTTACTACACAAACACAAAGACGAACCAGACAAATAAATTCGGAGGTAAGGAATTTGTCAGAAATCATGAGGTCAAACTTGACTCTCTTGAGGAAGGCATCACTTATGTTCTGAAAGTCGCTTCAACGGATGAAAAAGGCAATACGGTGGAAAGCTCCGAGTATACATTTACCACCTCAAAGGATGTTCAGCCACCTCTGATCTCAAATGTTAAAACTCAAAGCGCGCTCTTTGGAAAGGATAGAGTTCAGACCATCATATCTTGGACGACAAGCGAACCGGCTACCGACCAGCTTTTCTATCAGGAAGGTCTTGTGAAAGGAGCGCCGGAAACTGCAACCCGCAGATCGGACGGATACACGACAAATCATACGGTTGTCCTGACGAAGTTTAAGCCTGGCAATATCTACAAGTTCAGGATTGAAGCTCTTGATCCTTCCGGCAATGCAACAAAATCCCAAGACTTTACGATCTTGACGCCTCAAGAAGAGGCCACCGTCTTTGATCTTATCATCACGAACTTCAAAGATGTCTTTAAGTGGACAGGTCAGATAAATAAGTAGGCGATCTTTTAAAATCCCCAAACGCTTAAGCGTTTGGGGATTTTTTATTTTGAATTTTTTGTTTAAAAGGTTATAATATATATGTATTTATTTTTTTGGAAAAATAGATAATTTGGTTTTTTATATTTTTAAAATTTTGTATGGAGGAAAAAATAATTGAAGTGGAAAATTTATCTTTGGTTTATAACATAGGCACCTCCGCAGAGACCCTGGCTCTTAAAAATATCAGTCTGAACATAAAAAAGGAGGAGTATGTTATACTTTTCGGTCCTTCCGGATGCGGAAAATCAACTTTGCTATATACCGTTGCCGGCCTTATGAGGCCTACCAGCGGAAGTATTTTGATACAGAATAGAGACATTACAAAAATGTCTTCTTATGATATTGCCGTTTTGCACAGGAGGGACATGGGGATCGTTTTCCAGTCGTTTAATTTAATACCAACCATCAATATTTTGGATAATGTGGCTTTGCCTTTGACCTGGCGCGGAGTGCCGAAGAAAATAAGAGATTCTATCGCAAGAAAGCTTTTAAAAAGATTCGGTCTTGAAGGTCAGGAACCCAAGCTTCCGCAAGAGATGTCTGGAGGTCAGCAGCAAAGAGCGGCGATCGCAAGATCGCTGATAAATAATGCGCCGATAATCATCGCCGACGAGCCGGTGGGAAATTTGGATTCAAAAGCGTCCAAGGTGGTTTTGGGCATATTGGATGATCTGCACATAAAAGAAAAAAAGACAATTATTTTGGTCACTCATGATGCTTCTTTGTTTTCTCAGGCGGACAGAATAATTTTTTTAAAAGACGGTGAAGTGGTGAAGGAGCAGATCAATACTAGGTTAAAAACCATATCCGGGGAGGTTAAGCCTGTGACAGATGAGGATGTGAGGCATCAGAACAATATTGATTTTGCCACCGCGTTGTCTGATTATTTTTTGACTTTAAGCGAACTGCATTTGATAGATAATTTGAAAAAAACAATCGTTGACAGGCTTGAGAATAAGCTGACCGACATGGCTTTTGAGGAGATATTGGCAAGGCCTTTCAGGGACGGCGGAATAGGGATGGATGCGAAAAGAGTGGGGGAGATGAAGCGCAGAATTTCTTTAATAATGTATGAAGCGCAGATTTTAAGAAGCAAGCCGGAAGAAGATGCCAAACATTCAAGGCTTTCTTTGGAGGTTGGAGAGCTAAGAAAATACATTTTGGAGGATTTTGACAAGAAGCTTTCTTTTTTACAGATAAAAACTCTTGAAGAAACGATTGGCAGTCTTGTTAGGGGAGCGATAGACGAAGAGCAGTTTAAAAAACTTGTCGTATTGCCGGAGGTGCAGGGCGGTGTCGGGCTAGGTTCGGCCGATGCGTTTTTATTTATTTCAAAACTAGACCTGGTTTTGAAGTTAAAATAATATTTTATGAATTATAAAAAGCAATTGGAAAAATATATAAAAGAGACTCAAAAGAGCGGTTTTTCCGTTGCTGAAATAACGAAAGCGCTTGTTGATGCCGGATGGAAAAAGGATCAAATAGACTCGGCTTTTGAAGGAGTAGCTAAAAAAAGATCAAAATTTTTTGAAAATATCGCAATTTTATTTAAAAAGCCGGAGAAGAAAGAATTTAAAAAAGCTGGCGGAGTAAAAAAAGGTATGGAGATCGCTCCGTATCATCATCCTGACTTGATGGCGATTGTAAAAAAAGCCGAAAAAAAACCGGAACCCGTTAAAAAAGAAGTTCAAAAAATGCCTATCATCGCCAAAAAAGAGCCGATCAAAAAAGATGAAGGAGTGGCAAAGGGCAAAGAATTAATGCTTTATGAAAAGCATGACATTTTGGCTGTCGGCGCCAAAAAATACAAAAAGGTAGAATACAAAAAAGAAGGTCCGAAGTTTGACAAAAAAGCGTTTTTTGCAAAATTAAACAAAGTCTTGTTTGCTGTTTTATTGTTTTTCCCGAAAATTATTTTGCGGATATTGCGCGAGATAAAAGAGATCTTAAGGGACGATGTTTTGTTTGTTAAAAATGCAAGCAAAAAGATAGCCAGAAGGTCCATCATTGAATTTGAGCTTGTGAAAAAAGAGAAGGATATCGCAAGGGAAGATCTCCATCTTTTTTGGCATTATATTATAAACTTCATTGAGTATTTATTCGGATTTGTTGAAAAGTCCGCGCTTGCCATCATTAAGATCTTGATGACGCCTTTTGCTGTCGTCAGCATATTGTTTTCAAAATTCATAAAAAAGAAGATTGACTCTGAGGCGCCAAAGCCGGTAGGAGAGAAGGCGAAATATGATTCTGTAGCAGTCTCAAAAATGCAATTTCTTGAGCATATTTCCGTGACGGATATTTTGAGGCTTTCAAGAAGAATGTTTGAAACAAGAAGATTGAGGACATTTTTGACAATTTTGGGCATGGGTGTCGGCATCGGCGCCATACTCTTTTTGGTTTCTTTGGGATACGGGCTTCAAAATGTTCTTTTTGAGAGGATCACCACGGAAGACGCCTTGCTAACGCTCGATGCTTACACCCCAACAGACGCAGTCATTAATTTGGATGATGAGATGATCAAAAAAATAGAGTCTTTCAATGGAGTCAGCAAAGTCGGCAAGATGGCCAATGTTGATGGCGGAATTTCAATAGGAGATGTTTCGGTTGTTTCTACTATAAATATTCTGGATGAGAATTTTAAATCCATGATAGGGGAGAGATTTGTAGCCGGTGATTTTGACGGGACCGACGGAGTGGTTATCTCCGCCGCGGCCGCAAGGCTTTTGAATTTTGACGATCCAAAAAAAGCCATAGGCAATGATGTCAGCATATTCCTTTTGGTTCCAAATCCGGAACAGAAGGATCTTGTAAATACGGTCAATATTGAAAAAAAATACAAACTTGTTGGAGTGACGGAGGATGCTGTGAACAGCTTGGCATACTTTCCGATAGAAGAAATAAAAAACACAAAATTGCCGAACTATTCGCAGATAAAGATCCGCGCGGAAAATTCGGATATGATAAATCCTTTAAAAGAGCAGATTGTCTCGCTTGGTTTGCAGGTTGCGGCGATATCTGATACTCTGGAACAGGCAAAGAAGATATTCGGAATAGCAAGAATAATACTTGGAATTTTCGGAATAGTCACGCTGATAGTTTCCGCGATAGGAATGCTAAACACGATGACGATCGCCCTTCTTGAAAGAACGCAGGAAGTCGGTATAATGAAGTCGATCGGCGCTTCAAATTTGGATGTCTGGAAGCTCTTTTTGTCGGAATCAATGATAATGGGATTTTTGGGAGGTTTGGGCGGGGTGGCGATGGGTTATGGAGTTTCGGAGGCGGTCAAGTACGGCATCAACCTTCTGGCAAAAGCTTTTGGCGGGCAAGCTTTGAATCTTTTCCAGCAGCCGGTTTGGTTTGTCGTTACCATAGTTGTTTTTTCAGCAGTGATAGGCTTTGTCACCGGGCTTATGCCGGCTATGAGAGCGGCAAGGCTTGATCCCTTGATGGCGCTTAAGGGGCAGTAGAGGCTAATAATAAATTTAAAAATATTTTCTATGATAGATATAAAACTTGTAAGAGATGATCTGGAAAAAGTAAAAAATGGACTTGCGAAAAAAGGCGTTAAGCCGACGGATGTTGAGCATGTTTTTGATCTGGATAAAAAATACAGAGATATTTTGCGCGCGCTTGAAGGTGATAAGGCGGAGCAAAACAGAATTTCCGAAAGCATCTCCTCAACAAAAGACAATGACGAGAGAAATAAAATGATAAATAATGTCCAGACTCTCAAAGCAGAGGTCAAGGAATACGAAAGAAAGCTTGAAGGAGTTGAGCCGGAGCTTAAGAAGGCTTTGAACGCCTTGCCGAATATTCCATTTGATGATGTTTTGGTTGGCGCCTCGGACGCTGATAATAAAGTTTTAAAAGTTGAGGGCGAAATTCCGAAATTTGATTTCCCTGTCCGCGATCATATGGAGATAGGGGAAAGCTTGGACTTAATAGATACGAAACAGGCCTCTTTGGTTTCCGGAGCGAGATTTTTTTATTTGAAAAACGAAGCGGTTTTATTGGAGTTTGCTTTGGTTCAGTTTGCTTTGGAATTTTTAACGCAGAACGGCTTTACGCCGGTCGTGCCTCCGGTGATGATCAAGCCGGAGATGTATATGAGAATGGGGAGACTTCTTGGCGGACAGGAAGAGGAGAGGTATAATCTCCCAAATGATGATATGTTTTTAGTTGGAAGCGCGGAGCACACTATCGGGCCGTTGCACGCTGATCATATTTTTACAGAAAAAGATCTCCCAAAAAGATATGTCGGGTTTTCAACTTGCTTCAGAAGAGAGGCCGGCTCTTACGGCAAGGATACAAAAGGCATTTTAAGAACTCATCAGTTTGATAAGGTTGAGATGTTTGCCTTTGCAAAGCCTGAAGACTCCGAAGATGAACATAAATTTTTGCTTTCAATGCAGGAAAATATGATGAGTCAGCTTAAGCTGCCGTATCAAGTGGTGGGGGTTTGCGCCGGCGATATGGGCTTTACGGATGCAAGGCAGTTTGACATAGAGACTTGGATGCCAAGCCAAGGAAAATACAGAGCGACACAATCCTGCTCAAACACAACGGACTTTCAAGCAAGAGGGATAAACGCAAGATATAAAAACAAAGAAACCGGAAAAAATGAGTTTGTTCATATGCTTAATGCCACCGGTTTTGCCATAGGCAGGATGTTGATCGCCATATTGGAAAATAACCAAAAAAAGGATGGCTCGGTGATGGTGCCGCAAGTTCTTCAAAAATATCTCGGCAAAGATCTGAAAAAATATTTCATTTTCAGGAATGGAAACCATGAAAGAAGCTGATCTGAAGGATATTTACCAAAAATACTCCGGAGAAAAAGCCGGTATTTTTTTTGACAGAAAAAATATATTTGTTTTTTCATCTGATGATCTTTCCGGCCTTTTTAAGAGATCTCTTAGAAGGGTGGAGGATGCTTCGGTAAAAAGAGACTTTCCAAGCTCTTTGAGCGTTGTAGTAAAAGAATATTCTCCTTTGGGTATCGCTTGCGAGAATTTTATGCCAGAAAGCGGTTCAAAATGCTTTTATTTTAATGAGAATGGCGTTATTTTTGACGTTTCGCCGGCGATCATCAGCGAATTGTTTGTTTTTGTAAAAGACAAAAATTTAAATATTGGGAATTTTCCATTTCAAAAATATTCAAAAGAACAGGTTGATTTTATTCTGGCATTTAAAAGATATCTTCTTGAAGAATCCGGAGCTTTGGTCGATCATTTTGAGTTCAAAGATCAATTTAAGGATATAGAAGTTTTTTTAAGATCCGGCGCAAGGATATTTTTAACAGAGGACCAATCGCCAAAAGACCAAGCTCGCGCAACAGCCGAAATATTAAAAAATAAGATAAAAGGCGATCTTTCAAGTCTTGATTATATAGACCTAAGAATAAAAAACAAAGCGTATTATAAGTTGAAACAAAATGCCGGATATAAAACAGGCACCAGCACTGAACCGGACTTACAGTAAAGCTTAAATTATGCTATTATATATAAAGCGTATAATTAAAAGATAAACAAAATTTATGTTTGACGAAAAGTTTATTGAGGATAATCTGGCGAAGGTTTTGGGCATCAGCCACATACCGGAAAACAGAAAAAAAGCCGTTATTGAGGCTATGCAAAAGCATATTCAAAGCCAAGTGGCTGTAAAAGTGATGAGCCAGCTTAATATGAAAGACAAAATGAAGCTAATGCCTTTAATGATAAAAAGAAACCCTGAGGAGATAATGAAATTTATGATGGAAAAGGTGCCTGGTTTGCCTGATATTATTCAAAACGAGATAAAAAATTTCAGACCACAGGCTTTACAAATAATTAACAGCTAATTTTATGCAGGAAAGGCAATTATCGGAACAGGAAATGATAAAAGAGCAGGAGATCCTTCAGGAGCTTGTCAATGCGGCTTTTAATGATGGGATTGTCAGCGCGATCGACAAAGCGAAAACATACAATGACCCGTATGTTTTGGACGCTTTCCACGACCTTTTGGTCGATAAGCTTTATGAAGAGCTTGTAAAAAGAGACAAGCTGAAAGAGATTTAGTTTTATGGCGCAAGATTATTCAGGATATATATCTATTTTTTTTATGGCGGTTGTGCTTGTTTCGGCTGCCGTTGCTTTGTGGTATGTGAGAAAATATCAAAAAAAAGGAGAAATGACGCACGCTTTGAATATGCATCTGCTTTTAGTTTCGGTGCCTCTTTCAAAGCCCAGGGATGCGAATATAAAAGAAGAATCGGACAGGCTTATAGGCATATGCGAGCAGTTTTTTTCAAGTTTGACCCAACAGCAAAATGTCAGCTGGCTTACGGCGGCTTTTTCCGGCTCTTTTGCGATATCTTTTGAGATGGCGATCCACATTATCGGCGATGAGGTGCATTTTTACGCTGCGGTGCCGAGAAAATTCGCCGAAACATTGGAAAAACAGATAACGGCGGTTGTCCCCGGGGCAAGAGTTGAGATCGTTGATGATTATAATATTTTTAATCCGGCAGGAATAACGAGAGCGTCATCTTTTAAATTCGCAAGAGGTCTTTTTTTGCCTTTAAAAACATATAAAAAGATGGAATCCGATCCTCTGAATTCCATAGTTAATGCAATGTCCAATCTGCAGTTTGACGGCGAAGGAGCGGCGGTGCAGATCTTGATCAGGCCTAATTCCGGCTGGCAAAGCACCGTTCAAAAAGTGATCATTGAAATGAGGAAAGGCAAGAATTTTTCTCAGGCTTATTCCGAGGCGACAAAAGGCGCGCTTGGGACAGTTGTTGATCTTTTTGGTTCAAAGAAAAAACAAAAAGAGGAGCATGAAAAAGAACAAAAAGCCCTTGATGAAGAAACGATCAAAGCTTTGGAATTTAAGGCTTCAAAAGTCGGCTTTGATGTTAATATAAATCTGATCGCGTCAGCGTTGACGGAGACAAGAGCCAATGCCATACTTTCCGACATTGAAAGCGCATTTTCGCAGTTTGAATATCCCGGCGTCAATAGGCTTAAGCCTTACAGATTTTCCGGAAAAAAACTAAGCAGGCTGATATATAATTTTTCATTCAGGAATTTTGACCAAAAAAACAAAATGCTTTTTAATTCCGAGGAGCTGGCAAGTATTTTCCATTTTCCGACGCCTTATATGGAAAGCAAAAAAATAGTTTCTCTTAAGTCAAAATTTGCCCAAGCGCCTTCCGGTTTGTCTGGCGAAGGGCTTTTGATAGGCAAGAATGTTTACAGAGGCATTGAAACGCCTGTAAGACTGCCAAAAGAAGACAGATTAAGGCATCTTTACATTATCGGCCAGACCGGAACAGGAAAATCCGTTTCGTTGAAAAATATGATCCAGCAAGATATAGAAAATGGCGATGGTGTTTGCTTTATAGATCCGCATGGCGATGATCTTGAAGATATTTTGACGAGAATTCCAAAAGAGAGGATTGAAGACGTGATAGTTTTTGACCCGTCGGATCTTCAAAGACCGGTCGGGCTTAATATGCTTGAATACGACACAAATAGCCCGGAGCAAAAAACATTCATCATCAACGAAATGGTGACGATTTTTGACAAGCTTTACGACCTAAAAGCCACCGGCGGTCCGATGTTTGAGCATTATTTAAGAAACGCATTGCTCTTGATAATGTCCGATCCGGAGAGCGGCTCAACCTTACTTGAAGTACCGAGAGTTTTTTCGGATTCGGATTTCAGAAAGACGAAACTTGCCAAATGCAGTGATCCGTTGGTGAAGAATTTTTGGACGCTTGAAGCGGCCAAAGCCGGAGGGGAGGCTTCTTTGGCAAATATTACGCCTTATATCACGAGTAAATTCAATGTTTTTTTGGCCAATGAATTCGTCAGGCCGATAATCGCCCAACAAAAAAGCACGATAAATTTTAGAGAGATAATAGACAATAAAAAGATTTTTTTGGTGAATCTTTCCAAGGGAAAGATAGGGGATATAAACAGCAATCTCCTAGGGCTTATAATAGTCGGAAAGATC
This sequence comes from Candidatus Azambacteria bacterium, assembly GCA_016200995.1. GTDB lineage: Bacteria > Patescibacteriota > Minisyncoccia > GWC2-36-17 > M10-OD1-4 > M10-OD1-4. The sequence goes on from JACQDS010000060.1 coordinate 9,058, forward strand.
ACGATGGCGGCGCTCTCGCGGGGAAATATTCCGAGCGAAAAAAGAAGCCCGTTCTATCTTTACATAGATGAGTTTCAGAATTTTGCGACCGATTCAATAGCAGTGATCCTTTCTGAAGCGAGAAAATATAAGCTCTCCCTTACCGTAGCGCATCAATTCATCGCTCAATTGCCGGAGAAGATCAGAGACGCAATTTTTGGAAACGTCGGATCCATGATATCTTTTCGGGTCGGCGTTGATGATGCAGAATTTTTGGAAAAGCAGTTTGCGCCTGAATTTAACAGCGACGACATTATGAATATAGACAATTTAAACGCTTATGTTAAGCTCTTGATAAATAATAAGGCTGTTAAGCCTTTCAATATTAAAGTTGATTTTCCGAAAAAAGGAGATATGGTCGTGGCGCAAAAGGTCAAAGAGCTTTCAAGCATAAAATACGGCAGATCCAGGCAGGAAGTTGATATTGAAATAGAGGAGAGATTCAAGAAAAAAGAGGTTCCGGCATCGCCACAGGTGATCCAGCCACCATCAGAATTAAAATAATTACTTTGAACCACAAAACCCCATCTGCTTCGTTCCGCCTCCGTGTCTTGGCTCGCGGTACCAATGAAGTACAGCCATGCCTACCGGCAGGCAGGCTTCGCCTGCGATACTCGGCGCGCCTCG
>JACQDS010000061.1 GCA_016200995.1 Candidatus Azambacteria bacterium
AAAGCAGATGCAAAGAGAGGATAATGTTGACGAATCGTATAAAGAATACGAAAAGATGATGCAGGCGGAAGAGAATGCCAAAGCCGAGATTAGCAATGCCGAAAACAAAGAGGCGGGGATGGAGGTCTCGGCGTATTTTCCGGAGGCTATGGAGGAGATAATGAAAAGACCGGCATTTTTTATTCAAGAAGGAAGGAATAGGGGTGTTCCAGAAGAGGCGTTAAAAGTTATCGGAGAAAAGGCTGTTGAAAATGGAAGGGCGGATGGAGATTTTTCATTTGTCCATAGATTTATGAGAAATATAAAGATTTGGACGGATGAGGAGGTGAGATCGGCCGGCGAGGAGTTATATCGCTTGGCTATGGATGATAAGAATTTTAGGACCGCTACCGAGCTTGCAAGAGAGGTGTATGGCGTTAGCAGTCCGGAATTTATAGATGCGGAATATGCTGAAAGTTATAGTATTGGAAGTGAAGTCGCCGAGAACAAACCGGAAAAAGAGGAGGGATTTATTCTAAAATTGCCAAAAGACGCCACTTTTTCCGACCTTTCAAAAGCTATTGACGACAAAGGTGATCTTGCATTGGAGGTAGAAGATATTTTTCAGGCAGAGCTTATTGATAATTTTAATGCGGATGTTCAGTGGGGTGTGGATTCTCTTATGGAATATGGATCTGAGAAAGCAAAGAATGTAAAAATTATCGAGTTTTTTGAAAATCGCGGCTATAGCAAGGAAGAGATAGAAGCTCTCTTACCGATTGAATTTGAATAAAATTAAGAAAAACCCGCATTTTTATTGGGTTTTTTAGTGTTTTTAGGGCCTAAAAAAATCCAAAAGCTATTGACATTTTTTGCTAGACGTGCTAATATTGCATTTACAAACCTCATTTGATATATTGAGGTTTTTTCATTGGAGCGGGTTCTGTTTCGGCTGGCTTGCCCGGTGAAGCTAATTATTAGCATTATTGCATGGGTACTTTATTAGGTTTATCGATTTTATTGAGTGTTGTATCAGCTCCTTTCAATATGTTTGCGGCTGATAACGCAAATAACAGCGCAAATGTTTCTTTACAACAGGCAAATCAGGTGGAAAATCCGGCAGTTAAGTTCGGGCCGGAGCCGATTGTGGCTAAGGCCGCAAGTAGGCAGGATATCAGATCAAGCCTTAATTCCGGACCGGAATTAAACGCAATAGGCGAGTTTAAGATAACAGCTTATTCTTCTACGCCGGATCAGACTGACGACTCGCCGTTTATTATGGCAAGCGGAAAACATGTTTACGACGGAGCGGTGGCCTCAAACTTCTTGCCTCTTGGCACGAAAGTCAGATTTCCTGAGCTTTACGGAGACAAAGTCTTCGTGGTTGAGGATAGGATGAATAGAAGATTTCAAGACAGAATAGACATCTGGATGCCGACAAGATCGGAAGCTCTTACATTCGGAATGAGATATGCTTCGGTTGAGGTTTTAAAATAAATTCAAAATTAAATAAAAACAAAAAACATCCCATTGACAAGATCAGGGTGTTTTTTGTTTTCGCTCGCTTGGAGACTCGGTCTCCAAATTGGGCTTGCCGGCTTGTTTGAATAACTTTTTTAAATTTGCTATCATAAATATATGAATCCAGTTAGAAATAGAAGATATTTTAAGAAGCTAAACATATTATCATATCTTTTATTATCAAATAGGATTCATTTCTAACGGGATGAATATGCTTTTTTTGCAAAACACTTCAAAACATTTTACTTTAGCCGGCATTATTATATTGGTTATGGTTGGCTTTTTTTGCTCAAGTTATCTTAATATGAATATGAACGGAAATGGAGAGATGTCAAATTGCCCATTTTTGGCAGTAACGGGAGTTTGCCAGATGGGAATATCGGAGCATATCTTCTCGTGGCAAAGTATGTTTACAGAGATATCAATCAAAGAAACATTTTTCATAATATTTTTCTCTTTTTTCATCATTTTCTTGTTGCGAAATGTCAGGCATTTTCATAAAATTCCATCCATTGCCGACCGCAGCGCTTTTTTCAGATCTGAACCCCCGCCGCTTTTTAATATTCTCAAAGAGGCTTTTTCAAGAGGTATTCTCCATCCTAAAATTTTCTAAAGCGTTTTAATTTCGCTCGCGCTTTTAGCGGGTGTTTTTTTGCGTTGAATTTTAATTAATTATGAAAGATAAAATATATGGAGATTGAATCAAAAGAACCGAATAATTTATCAATTCCGATCGCTATCGTGATTGCCGGAGCGCTCATTGCCGGAGCGGTGTTTTTCAGCAATAAAGAAGGTGGCGCCGCTTCATCTAAGACTGCTCAACCGCAGGCAGTTGAAAAGAAGGCGGTAGCCGATCAGCAAGGAGGCAGTCTTGATCAGATGCTACCAATTTCCAAAAATGATCATATTCGCGGAAATATAGACGCGCCGGTCAAGATAGTTGAATATTCTGATTTTGAATGTCCTTTTTGCAAGCGATTTCACTCTGCGATGCAGCAGGCAATGGATGAGTACGGCAAGAGCGGCAAGGTTGCATGGGTTTATCGCAGCTTTCCTCTTGATAGTCTACATCCGATTAAATCACGAGCAGAGTCTGTTGCGGCTGAATGCGCCAATGAGCTTGGAGGAAATGAGGCTTTCTGGAAATTTGCCGATAGATTTTTTGAACTCACGCCGTCAAACAATCAAACTGATATTGACGCGGTGCTTCCGCAGATTGCGCGGGAGATCGGCCTTAATGAAAAAGATTTTACTTCATGCCGCGCAAGCGGGAAGTATGATGCGCATATTCAAGAAAGCATTGACAATGCGATAGCGACCGGCGGTAACGGAACACCATGGAGCATTGTCGTCGCTAAGAACGGAAAGAAATATCCGTTGTCCGGAGCGCAGCCGTACGCATCGGTTAAACAGCTTGTTGAATCGGCTTTACAGGAGAAGTAAATTAAAAATTAATCAGAAAATTTTATGAATAAAGCAAAAAAGATGTTTTTTAAGTGGGTTCTTGGTATTGCATTTGCATTAAGTATTGTTTACGGTTTATTTTCAGCATTTCGCCAAGATGAAAAGCAGATATCCTGGAATTCATTTTCCATTCAGGGCGCAGAACATATTCCTGTCGGAACGTCTCATCCGGAATATAATTCCAATCCGCCGACTTCCGGCTGGCATTATGCTGAAGAGGCAGAGTGGGGAGCGCACCAAGAAGAATTACCGGATGAAAGGTTGATTCATAACCTTGAGCATGGTGGCATCTGGATAGCATACAAAGGAATTGATGACGCGACAAAAACCGCCTTGGAGAAGATCGCAAGATCCCATTCAAAAGTAGTAGTTGAGCCTCGTTCAAAAAATGATGCGCCGATCGCTGTTTCTTCATGGGGCAAGCAGCAAAAGTTTCAGATCCTTGATGAGAGCGCGTTGCTTAACTTCATAAAGGCCAACAGCAATAAGTCGCCGGAGCCGTTTGCTCAATAAATTTAAGCTACCCCTCACTTGGAGACTGAGTCTCCAAGTGAGGCGGCGCCTTGTTTGCTTGCCGGAAATGTATTAAGATTGTAATCACCATGATAGAAGTAAAAAATTTAACTAAAAAATTCGGGGATTTTACAGCTGTAGATGACATATCTTTTGATGTTAAAAATGGGGAGATCTTTGCTTTTTTGGGTCCGAATGGCGCAGGGAAGTCTACGACGATAAAAATGCTGACCACGCTTTTAAGCCAGACATCCGGAAAGATAAAGCTCAATGGTTATGACCCAAAAACCGATTCAGATGCTGTCAGGCGATCTTTCGGGATAGTTTTTCAGGATCCCAGCTTGGACGACGAGCTGACCGCTTGGGAAAATATGGAGTTTCACGGCGCGCTTTATGATATTCCAAAAAAAGTTCGCAGAGAAAGAATAGAAAAGCTGATAGGATTTGTTGATTTAACTGATAGAAAAAACAGTTTGGTGAAAGAATTTTCCGGCGGAATGAAGCGCCGGCTTGAGATAGCGCGCGGGCTTTTGCATCACCCGAAAATAATGTTTCTTGATGAGCCGACTTTGGGTCTTGACCCGCAGACGAGAAATCATATGTGGGAATATCTTTCAGGACTCAATAAGACAGAAGGCACCACCGTGTTTTTCACCACTCATTACATGGAAGAAGCGGAAAGGATCGCTCAGAGAATAGCGATAATAGACCACGGAAAGATCATTGCCATAGGCACAGCTGATGACCTTAAACAAAAAACCGGAACAAGCTCTCTTGAAGATGCATTTTTGGCTTTGACAGTTTTTTACTGGCTTTGGGGTACGGTTTTGGTTCTGTTTTTCAAAGAGCCGGCGAGGGGGATTATATAGAATTTCTTGCGCCGGGAATTATCGGCATGAGCATAATCTTCACCGCCGTTTTTTCAGGCATAGAGGTCATCTGGGACAGGCAGTTCGGCTTTTTAAAGGAGATGCTCGCGGCGCCGATACCAAGGCACAGCATAATGATAGGCAGGACGCTCGGCGGGGCGACGGTGGCGACCATTCAAGGGTTGATAGTCATGCTTATATCTTTTGTTTTAGGTTTTCATCCGGCAAGCTGGTTGGCAGTTTTTCCGGCTGTTTTAGTCATGTTTTTGATCGCTTTGCTTTTTACATCCGTCGGGACGATAATAGGCTCATTGCTCAGTGATATGCAGGGTTTTCAGCTTATTATGAATTTTCTAGTGATGCCCCTCTTTTTTCTCTCGGGAGCTTTGTTTCCTCTTGAAGGTCTGCCAAAGGCGCTTTCCGTCATCACGAAGCTGGATCCTTTGTCTTACGGCATCGACGGCCTAAGAGAGCTTCTTTTGGGAGTCGGCCACTACGGGATATTCATTGACATAGCCGCGCTTTCTGCCATCACTTTTTTCTTTTTGATGCTTGGCGGCTATTTTTTCAAAAGAATCCAGATCTAATTTAGCTCCACTTTTTTAACTTTTATTTTTTTGCCGAAAAACTTGCTTCCAAGCAGGATAAATTTATCTGTAATATCGGTTGAGTAAAATCTTACTTTTCCGTTTTTACCGAGTTTTTTTTCTATTTCACCGTGTCTCTCAAGATAGCTTTTTAATTTTTTTGGCAGTATTTTCGCTTCAGAGATTATCTGAATTTTTTTCCCGGTGATCTTTCTTATATTTTTTTCCAATATCCCATAATGCGTGCAGCCCAAAATAAGCGTATCTATGTTTTTTTTAATAAGCGGTTTTAAATAGCCGGATAAGATAATATCCGTCGCTTTTGAATTTCTCTCTCCGGCCTCTACTATAGGTACAAGAAGTGGGCAGGGGGCTTGAAAGACTTTTATTTTTCTATCAAGCTTTTTTAGCTCTCTTTCAAAGGCTTTGGAATTGACAGTTCTTTCCGTAGCGATGACGCCGACTTTTTTGTTTTTAGTTTTTTCTGCGGTTTCTTCGGCGGCAGGGATCAGAACGCCAAGTACTCTTTTTTCAGGATGATATTTTTTTAGATATTCGCGCTGTATTTTTCTTAAAGCTTCGCTTGAGGCGGTGTTGCAGGCGAGGATCACCAGATCGCAATTATTTTTAAAAAGAAAATCCACCGCTTGCTTTGTGAAGTCAAAAACCACCTCTTTTGAGCGTGTTCCATACGGCGCGCGAGCGGTATCGCCAAGGTAGATGTAGTTATATTGCGGAAGCTCTTTGACGATTCCGCGTAGAATGTCTATTCCGCCAAAGCCGGAATCAAAAACGCCGATGGATTTTTTTTCAGAATTTTTCATATATTATATTTTTATAAATTATACTATGCTTGCGTTTGCGCCGCAATGAAGCCTATAATGAATATTATGTAGGAGGAAAAAAAGAAAAATCCAAGCAATGTTTTTTATATAGGCTTATTAAGCTTTTTTGGCGGTATCAGCCAAGACATCTTCGTGCCTATTTTGCCGCTTTATCTTTCTAATGTTTTGGGGTTGGATAAGGCATTCATAGGGCTTTCCGAGGGTCTTGTGACAAGCGGTTCAAGCATATTTAGGGTTGTTGCCGGACTTTTAACCGATAAATTAGGCAAGAAAAAGCCATTTATCTTTCTCGGCTACTTTTTTTCGCTTATCGCAAGGTTTTTGCTTGCATTTACAACTCTCGGCTCGGCCGTTTTGGGGCTTAGATTTTTGGACGGCGTAGGCAAGGGGATGAAAGACTCGCCAAAAGACGCGCTCATCGCCGATTCTACCGACGAAAAGAGCCGAGGCAGGGGATTTGGCATCGCAAGAATGCTTGATACATTCGGCTCCGTCGTCGGTCCGCTCGCTCTTTTTGGTCTCCTATATTTTTTAAAAGACAGCCAGTTAAAATATCAGATAATTTTGGTTTTTACAGCAGTACCGCTTTTAATTACGCTCGCAATACTTAAATTCAAAGTTAGAGAGGCGGCTGTTTCAGAAAAAATGCCGGAAGCTCATTTGAGCGCTACTTTGCCAAAACGTTTTTATATCTTTCTCGGGATTATGTTTTTGTTCAGTCTTGGTAATTCTTCAGACGCTTTTTTGATCCTTCGCGCGCAGGATGTTGGTGTGACGCTTCTTGCCATACCTTTGGTGTACGCGCTTTTTAATTTTGTTTATGCCTCAGCTTCTGTTCCGCTCGGCAGTCTTTCAGACAGGATCGGCAGAGAGAAAGTGATAATGCTAGGCTGGCTTGCGTATGCTCTTTCGTATCTTGGTTTTGCTTTTGCCGACACGAGCTATCAGATCTGGCTTTTGTTTGCTTTTTACGGTCTTTATTATGCGACCACCGAAGGGGTGGCAAAGGCGTTTGTCGCGGATATGGTCTCAGCCGATCATCGCGGCAGAGCTTACGGCATTTACAAAACAACAGTCGGCTTAGTAGCTTTGCCGGCGAGCTTCATAGCCGGATTTTTGTGGGACAAGATAAGCCCGTCCGCCCCGTTTTTGTTCAGCGCGATTTTGTCTTTTGCTTCACTTTTTCTTCTCATCTTGTTCGTTCGCTTCAGCAGCCCCGTTCGCTTGCAGTAGTAAACAAAACCGCCGAGGTTTCACCTCGGCGGTTTGATATTGGTGCCGCGAGCCGGACTCGAACCGGCATGGCCGTTAGGCCGCAACATTTTAAGTGTTGTGTGTATACCATTTCACCACCGCGGCAAATAAAGCTTTTACACTAAAAGCTAAACGCTAACAGCCATAAGCTAATCTTGGAGGCCGGAAGGGGAATTGAACCCCTGTGCACGGTTTTGCAGACCGCTCCCTAACCACTCGGGCATCCGGCCATATTTTATTCCTTCCCCTTGTTTTTATTTAATAGCTCATATATTTTTTGTTCAGCGTATGCTTGTTTATCTATCTTAAATTCAATTTTTGGTACTGGCTTCATATTGAGTCTTCTATTTAGAGATTTTTGGATGTCGTATATTTTCATTTCAAGCTCATTTATTATATCTTTTCCGACATTTTCCGGAAGCGTTGTTATGTATATCGTCGCGTTTTTCAAGTTTGGTGAAGCGATCGCCCGGCTGACCGTCACGAGTATGCCAACAGGGAAGTCGGACTCTTTTAAAATAAGTTTTCCAACCTCTTGCCTTAAAAGCTCATTGATCTTTTCTATTCTGTCTGTCATAGCGTTTTATTTTTCTCCTCCTCTTCGTATATTTCAAGTATGTCTCCGACCTCTATTCTCTTGTCGGTCGAGTCTTTAGGCTGGAAGGCTATCCCGCACTCTCTGCCGGTTGCGACCTCCGCGACATCCTCTTTATTGTGCTGAAGTTGGACAAGCGAGCCGGACATTAGAAGTTCGCCTTTTCGCATCACATCTATCTTCGCTCTTCTTTTTGCCTTGCCATCTATTATCTTTCCGCCGACGATCATTTTTGTCCTGTCTTGCTTGAATGTTGCAAGGATTTGAAGTTTGCCAATTACATTTTTAACGATCTCCGGCGTCAAAAGGGAAGCGAGTTCTTTTTTGATATTTTCTATCAGTTCGTATATTATCTGCGCGGTTATGATCTTGACCTCATTTTGCTCTGCCAGCTTTTTTATCTGGCCGGAGGCGCCGACCTTAAAGCCGGCTATTATCGAGCTTGTTGACCTTGCGAATTTTATATCGTTTTCAGTGATCTCTCCTATATCGGATTTGGTGATATTTGCCGCCACATTCTCAAAAACAAGCTCTTCAATCATCTTTTCAAGCGCTTCTTTCGTGCCGGCAAAGTCGGCTTTTAAAAGCACGTTGATGACTTTTTTGCCTGTCAGATCTTTGCTTGCGACTTTTACACCCAAAGCCTCCGTCTCTTTTTTCAAGTTTGCCAGATTTTCCGCTTCTTTTTTGTCTTTTGTTATGTAAAATTCGTCTCCGACGGCAGGTAAGGAATCAAAGCCGATTATCTGAGCCGGCGAGGAGAAGCTCGCTTCTTTTATCGTTTTGCCAAGGTCGTTTTCCATCTTTTTTATTTTACCTACGGCCTTGCCGGCCACTATGAAGTCTCCCGTTTTTGCAGTTCCGTTTTTTATCAGCAGCGTGACAATATTTCCTATTCTTGTGTCGGTTTTGGCTTCAATAATAACGCCTTCTCCGGGCAGTAGAGGATCCGCTTTCAGTTCTTTCATTTCGGCCGTCAGAGCTATCAAATCAAGAAGCTCGGGAATCCCTTTTCCGGATTTTGCCGAGATCTCTTGGTTTGACACCGTTCCGCCCCAACCTTCAAGGAGTATGCCTTCTTCGGCAAGCTGTTGCTTGACCTTCTGTGGAGAAGCGTCCGGCAGGTCGATTTTATTTATCGCGACCACCATATCAATTCCCGATTCTTGTATATGCTTGATCGCTTCTTTTGTCTGCGGCTTGAGCCCCTCGTTTGCCGCTACTATGAGTATCGCTATATCGGCGACCTTCGCTCCTCTTGAACGCATCTTTGAGAATGCCTCGTGACCCGGTGTGTCTATGAATGTCATCTTTTTTGCTTGTCCTGAGCCTGCCGAAGGATGCGTTATCTCGTACGCTCCTATATGCTGAGTGATCCCTCCGGATTCTCCACCTGCGACATTTGTCTTTCTTATTGAATCCAAAAGAGTGGTTTTCCCATGATCAATATGCCCCAAGACGACAATAATGGGCGGACGCTCAATTAAATTTTGTTTCTTCTCTTTTGTCATTTATTGAATGATTCTTTTAAGATTTCCGACTCCTCCTCCGAAAGCTTATGCTGAGAAACGCCGTTTTCTACCGGCTTTGCGTATATTCTTATTCCTTCCCTTGAATGCAATCCGGTGAGTAAAAGCCCATTATTTTTACCATCTAAGAGGGATATTGTAAAGCTCTGATCAGAGCCGCTATCTTTGAAGGGGTTGTACCTTTTTATCTTTGCGCTTTGCACAAGGCCTTTTGAGTGGCTTTCTATTTTTAATATCTTATCAAAAATATTTTTTATCTCTTTTTCTATGCTATCAGTTCTTGAAAAGTGGCTCGAAAGGACATCTTCCATTGAAAAGCCTTCGTTTTGCCTGAAGATTTTTTTATATTTCATTCTTAAAAAAATATTTTGAATTATCAGAACAAAAACAAGCAGGGAGAGGATGATAAGCAGAATGTTTTGAGTTTCTAAAGATTGAATGTCCATGGTGTTTGGCTTATTTATAATCTAATTATTTTACCACAAAAAACGGCATAAATAAATGGCTTAAATGAAAACACCCTGACAAAAACTATCAGGGTGTTTTTTTGATTTACGGCTTTAATTCCGGAAGTTTTCCGTTTTTTACATCTTCCTCGGGAATCATTGCGTAATAATACATATCCAGCGGTGATATGAGATATTCCTCGCCATCAGGATATCTTACGTGATAAGAGTATTGTCTGCAGCCGTTAATGCTTGCAAATTTTAATCCTATGACTTCCGCCGGTATTCCGACCCTTGAGGTCATGATTTTGGTATTTACCAAAAACGCCTTTTGGATATTATAGCCTTCTATGCTCATCCAATCCTCCTAAATGTGCTATTTAACCATTTTTCAATTTTGGCGGAGGGTAGAGGATTTGAACCTCTGATCCCATTTCTGAGATACCACATTTCGAGTGTGGCGCATTCGACCACTCTGCCAACCCTCCTAAATATTTAAGAATGAAGATTTATGATTTAAGGTCTTTTGAAAAAATAAAATTATAAATACAAAAATTCTTAATTTAATTATGGTATTATATTATATCTTTATACCAATTTGTAAAGCCTCGGAGTGTTTAATTTTTTATAGAAACTAAATAAACTTTATCAGAGTTACCGGTTTGAAATCCTTTTATATTTTCTATCGTTGTATGAAGTATCCTTTCAAGCGCTTCTTGGGAGTTGAAGGCGTTGTGCGGTGTTATGAGCACATTTGGCATTCTCATCAGGACATGGTCGTAGAGCATCACTTTCATATCATCCGCTTTCGGGTGGCCTTTTGTCAAAAAATTAAGTTCGTCTTGTATCTCGCCCTCTTCTTCCAAAACATCAAGGCCGGCGCCGGCCAAAATACCTCTGTCCAAAGCCTCCACCAGAGCCTCCGTTTCCACTATCTGGCCTCTCGCGGTGTTTATCAGATACGCTCCCTTCTTTATTAGCTCGATGCTTTCTTTGTTTATCAAGTGATGAGTTTGCGGAGTGTAAGGGCAGTGGAGCGTTATTATGTCGGATCTTTTCAAGAGCTCTTCAAGTGAAAGATATTCAAAGCCGGCATCTTTTTGAAAGCTTAGGTCAGGGTAGGGGTCAAAAGCTATCACATTCATTGAAAATCCTTTTGCTATTTTAATGGTTTCTTTGCCTATCCTGCCGGTTCCGATGACGCCCAGAGTCTTGTCTTTGATATCCACGCCTTTTAAATTGTGAAAATCAAATTTACCTGTTTCTTTTATCCTGTCTACCGATTCATATATTTTTCTCGTTAAGCTCAAGATAAGTCCAAAAGCAAACTCCGCGACCGTGTTGTCGCCATAGCCGGGAACATAGGAAACCGGAATATTTCTTTTTTCGCAGGCTTTTAAATCTATATGGTCAAAGCCGGTTGAGCGGGTGGTGAGAAATTTTAAATTCGGAAATTTTTCCAATACCTCACTTGAGATCTTTGAATCAACAAAAACGGACAAAATCTCAAAATCCCTTTTTTCAGGCAAAGATATTTCATCTATTTTTTCTTTTGAGATAAAAAGCTCATTTTTTGATTGTTAATTTCAAGTATCGTTTTGATCACCGTGTCTGGATTCAAGCTGATTGACTCTATACCTTCATCCATCAAGAATTTTGCGTAGCCGGGGATGTCGCTTGGGGCTTGGCCACAGATGCCTATGTATTTGTCTTTTTCTTTGCAGGCGCGAATCGCTTTTTTTATCAGATCTTTTACCGCTTCGTTATTTTCATTGCCTATGTGGGCGAGCGCGCCGGCATCTCTATCAAGTCCGAGCGTTAGCTGGGTTAGGTCGTTTGAGCCTATTGAGTAGCCATCTACAAGCTCAAGAAATTGATCAGCCAAAATGATATTTGAAGGTATCTCGCACATCATATAAATTCTAAAATGAGCGCATTCTTCAACAGGCTTTTTGCAAATTTTACTGTGCTCAACATCTCTTTTAAGGCCAGCTTCATCCATTATCGCAAGGATATTTTTTAATTCTTCTACGGTTCTGCAAAAGGGGATCATCGGAACGATATTTACCATACCAAATTCTTCACGAGCTTTTTTCAGAGCTTGAAGCTCCAGCTTAAACGCTTCTTTGAACTTCTCATCGTAGTACCTTGAAGAGCCTCGCCAGCCGATCATCGGGTTTTCTTCCTGTGGCTCGTAGAGACTCCCTCCGGCAAGCGTTTTGTATTCATTTGATTTAAAATCAGAAAATCTGACTATAGCTTGGTACGGCCAGAAAGCGGCGGCGATCGTTGAGATGCCTCTTGCGAGCCGGTCAATGTAAAACTGCTTTTTATCGCCGTAGCCTATCGTGAGTTTGTTTATCTCTTTTTTTAATTTCGCGGATTTTAAATGCGGATAGTCTATTAGAGCATTTGGATGGAATTTTATCTCGCTTGCGATGATAAACTCCTCTCTCGCAAGTCCAACCCCTTTGACGGGGAGGTGGTGATTTTTAAAAGCCTCTTCCGGCGAGCCTATATTGACCATTATCTTTGTCGCAACCTGAGGGATCTTTTCAAGATCGTGTTCAACGGCCTCAAATTCAAGTCTGCCTTTGTAGATGAACCCTTCGGAGCCTCCAGAAGCGTCAAGCGTTATCTCTTCGCCTGTTTTTATTATTTTTGTCGCATTTTCCGTGCCGACTATGCAGGCGATGCCAAGCTCTCTTGAAACTATCGCGGCATGAGATGTCCTTGAGCCTTTGTCGGTGATGATTCCGGCCGCGATCTTCATTATCGGTTCCCAATCCGGGTCGGTCATTTCTGTCACTAAAATCTCCCCTTCTTTAAATTCGCTTATCTCGCTCGCGTCCTTTATCAATCTGGCTTTTCCGCTGGAAATTTTTGTGCCGACGGCGATGCCTTTTGCTAGCACCTCTCCCTTTTCTTTCAAGATATATTCCTTCCAGATATTTTTCGGTTTGGTTGAGTGGACGGTTTCCGGCCTTGCTTGAATGATAAAAAGTTTTCCGGATTCGCCGTCCTTTGCCCATTCAATATCCATCGGCTGCTGTTTGCCGCGTTTTGCGGAAAAATAATCTTCAATTTTCAAGCACCAGTCGGCAAGCTGAAAAACCTCTTTGTCCGTCAGCGAAAAGGCCTCTTTATCTTTTTTTAATATCTTTGCCAGCTTTATGCCGCCGTCTTTTGCGTAAACAAGCTTACTTTTTTTGTCGCCGAGCTTTTTTGAAATTATCGGTTTATACCCTTGCCTGAAAGTGTTTTTAAATATTACCCATTCATCCGGTATCACCATTCCTTGCACTATATATTCTCCAAGTCCTAGAGTGCCATTGATTACGACCACCTTGTCAAAGCCGGTTTCGGTGTCCAAAGTGAAGGCGATGCCTGAAGAGGCGAGGTCGGAGCGCGCCATTTTCTGAACGCCGACCGAAAGATAGACTTTGAAGTGGTCAAAACCTTTATCAACTCTGTAGGATATCGCTCTGTCTGTGAAAAGCGAGGCCATGCATTTTTTTATCGCTTCAAAAATATTTTCAATTCCGAAAATATTCAGGTATGTTTCCTGCTGTCCGGCAAATGACGCGGAAGGGAGGTCTTCTGCGGTGGCTTCCTAAATTTTGGTATGCTTCAGACACATCTCTTTTCAATTCCTCGGGGAATTCTCCGGAAAGTATCAGCTGTCTGACAGCCTTGCCTCTTTTTTGCAGGTCTTTTATATTTTTAGCGTCTAGTCCTTCCAGCGCGCTATGGATCTTTTCTTTAAGATCATTTTTTTCAATGAAATATTGATAGGCGTAAGATGTCAGCGCAAATCCGTTCGGCACATTTACTCCAAGGCGGGTAAGGTTTTGATACATTTCTCCCAAAGAGGCGTTTTTTCCGCCGACGAGACCGACATCTTGCATTCCGACCTGATCAAACCACAATACAAATTGTTTTTCTTTGTTCATAAAATTATTTTAATGGTTTCTTATACGCTAAAAATATATCCGAGACGTTCATTCCGGTCTTGCCGGTGATGATCTGATCTTTTGTTTTTTCAAAAAAGTTAAAGGAATCATTCCCATTAATATATTTTTTAATATCCAGTTTTTCTTTTTTGGATTTTTTCAGAGTTTCGCCGTCTGCGATCGCGCCGGCCGCTTCAGTGTAGTCGTAGCCGTCCGAAGCGCAGGAGATCACGATATTGCCGTCCTCAATCATTTCCAATGTGCTCAGCGCAACCTGCTGATTTCTTCCGCCTTTGCCGCTTCCTTTTATCTTTACCGTTGTCTCTCCGCCAGCAAGAAGAATTTCCCCGGGTTTTGTGTTTTCAAGCAGAAATTTTCCGGTGGTATTCGCATCCATCTGAATATCCCTGCCAAGAGCCTTGGCAAAAATCCCAAGCTCTTTTGCTTTTTTTAGCATTGCGATTATCGTTGTTTTGTTTGAACAGATAAGAAAGTTGTGAACATTTTTAAAGTATCTCTCTTCTTTTGGCGTCTCAAAAAGCTCGCCGGCATAGTTGATCTCATACTCCTTTAAGATGTTTTTTGCCTCTTTAATGGTAGTTTTGTCTTTTACCGTAGGCCCGGAAGCGATCATTCCGATGTCATTGCCGGGGACATCGGAAAAGAGAAGCCCGATGATAGTTGCCGGATAAGCTATTTTTGCAAGACCGCCGCCTTTTACGACGGAAAGATGTTTTCTGACGGTGTTTATCTCTTCTATCGCCGCGCCTTTTTTTGTCAGCTCTTTGAATATCTCTACGCCGGCTTCGCATTCTGTTTCGTAAGGCAGGCAAAAGAGGGAAGAGCCGCCGCCGGATATCACAGCGATGACAAGGTCGGTATTTTTCAAGTTGCTTAATATAGATACCACCGCTTTTGAAAAGGCGGCGTTTTTTTCGGATGGATAGGGGTGTGTGCCGGTGGTATGCTCTATCATCTTCAGCTCTTTATCGGAGACATCTATGCAATAGCCTTTTGTTATCTTGTCTTCCAAAACGCTTTCCAGAAATTTGCAGGCATCTCCGGCGGCTTTGCCTATCGCCGTTATTATTATTCTTTCGTATTTTGAAAGATCAAAGTTTTTTTTCTGAACGGTCAAAATTTCTCCGGATCTTTTTATCTCCGCGCCCAAAACAATTTCAGACCTTGTTTGTTCAAGTCCATGATCAAGTATCTCAAGAAGAATCTTTCTTTCCGGCGTTATTGAAAGCTCTTTTATATTTTTTATCATACTTATATTTTATCAAATTTTTGAAGCATCTCAAAATAAATGTTGACAAATATTTTTTAATCGGTATCATTGCATTTGGCATTTTGTTATGCCTTTTTCACTTTTTCAACAAAGGAGATCTACAATGAAGAAGTTTGCTGTTGTTTTGCCTCTTGCTCTTTTTTCATCTTGTGCTTTTGCCGGCGCTTCGC
>JACQDS010000065.1 GCA_016200995.1 Candidatus Azambacteria bacterium
AAAGACGAAAAAAATAATTTTAATGATCCAGAAGGAGGTGGCGCAAAGAATTTGTGAAAAAGAAAAAATGTCAATTCTTTCTCTTTCAGTACAATTTTATGCGATGCCGAAGATCCTTTTTTACGTTTCAAAAGGCTCTTTTTTCCCGGAACCAAAAGTTGACTCTGCGGTAATTGAGATAACACCGAATAAGGAAATCCTTACTGATTCGGAAAAATTCTTTAAAGTCATAAAGGCTGGATTCTCTTCCCCTAGAAAGCTTTTAGCAAGCAATTTAGCGGAAAATCTTGATATGAATAAGGAAAATATTAAGGAAATCTTAAGGAAATTTGAGATAAACGAAAAATCCCGCGCCGAAGATCTAACAATCCAAGATTGGATCAATCTTTCTAACTTGGAGACTCAATCTCCAAGTAAGGTGAGAAGATAGCAAAACACCTTATCCACAACAAAATTCACTTGGAGATTGAGTCTCCAAGTTAGAGTATGGTATAATTTAGTGATGAGAAAGATCATATTAACGAATAACGAATATTACCACGTATTTAATCGTGGAACTGACAAAAGAAATGTTTTTTTAGATAGGGAGGATCTTGATAGATTTATTCAGAGTATGAATGTCTTTAACAGCGTATCAACTGTAGGTAGTATTTATGAGCACTCTCTTGCAAAAAAACAACTTGGAGACTCAATCTCCAAGTTGAAAAATTATGATAAATTGGTTGAATTTATCGCATACTGTTTAAATCCGAATCATTATCATTTCATATTAAAACAAGTTTCTGATAACGGCATACAAAAATTCATGCACAAATTAAGCATTGGATACTCATTGTATTTCAATAAAAAAAATGACAGATCGGGATCTTTATTCCAGGGCAGATATAAGGCTATACATATAAATTCAAATGAATATCTACTTCATTTAAGCGCTTACGTTAATTTAAATGATAGAGTTCATCAGATAAACCGACTTGGAGACTCAATCTCCAAGTCGAGTTGGGATGAGTATTCTGGTGAGGATGATGATCATATCTGCGAAAAAGATATTATTTTAAAACAATTCGATAATATTGATCAATACAGGAATTTTTCGGAAAGTTCGCTTGAAACGATGCTTCAAAGAAAGGATATGGAAAAGATTTTATTGGAATAATCAACTTGGAGACTCAATCTCCAAGTTGATTATGGTGTAAATACACTTTAGAGTTGATAATAAATTCACTTGGAGATTGAGTCTCCAAGTTGGAAATTATGGAGGAAACAGAGCAAGATTATATACAAAATTTGAATATTGCGAGAGGAAATGGAGGGGAACCGGAAGAAGGAGAAGAAAATACTGAATCTATTGAGCTTCCGGAAGAAAAAATAGTCAATTTCCCTTTTCTTATGTTTTTAGCGGCTCTGATAAAAGACGCTTCTGATCTGGTGCCTTTTTTAGGTTTTATCACCACCCCGATATTTTTCCTTTGCGTATTTTTTTGGTTTTTGAACAAAGACCCGGAAATTAAAAAAGGGATTATCGGCAAGCAAGTCATGAAAGGAATAGCGGCTTTTATCGCCGGGTTGATCCCGATAGCAGGCGCGATCATACCGGAAGCATCACTTTTTGTATTTTTAGTTTACTTAAGTGAAAAGAAAAAAGCCTCGGAGATAAATTCAGAAAACGGATTGGAAGCATAAACTATCCACAAGCAAAAACAGTTATTTTATTTGCATTCTTGTGGTATAATTTAAAAAGATATAATTTAAATAATAAATGCCTGAATTTAAAAAAATAATTCCAATAAAAAATGGAAATGTTGTCATTCCTATTGTTTTAATTTTGGGGATTTTCGTCGGCGGGGTTATCGTGCTTCAAACAAAAGGCATCGGCGCAAGCATTATCACGGAAGGAAAAAAAATATTCGTTGATCCGACAAACGACCCAAATGCCGACCCGGATGGCGACGGACTTAAAAATTGGGAGGAAAAAATACACAACACGGACCCAAAAAAGTATGACACCGACGGCGACGGCTACTCCGACGGCGAAGAGGTCATTTCCGGATATGACCCGACAAAGCCGGCGCCAAATGACGCGCTCCCAGAAACAGATACGACAACGCCAAGACCAACGCCAAAAAATTTAACAGAGTATCTTTCGCAAATAATGGTGCAAAGGGTGGCGGCCGGGGAATTTAAGCCGGTTTCCGACGCAAAAACAGCTCCGGATTCAGCGCTTTTAAATAATGAACAGATCTTGGGCGAGGCGCTGGCGCAAATAGCCGAGACGGCAAAAAAAGAATTCGTGCTGCCGAGAATAGACGAATCGGAAATAAAGATATCAAAAAACAAAACAACAAAAGAAGAAGTGGTGGCTTACATCGCAAATATGTCGGCGATCTTAAGCAATGATGCGACTTTAAAAAACATAGGGATATCGGAAGCGGAGGTGATAGAAGCGACCGTCAATACAAAAGACACAACAAACATCTCCAAATTGATAGATTTTTATCATCAAGGAATGGAAAAAACCAAAGCGGTGGAAGCCCCGCAAGATTTTGCCGAGATACACAAAGAGCAATTAGCGATATTTGAATTGACGAAGAAAATATTGACGGCAATAAAAAACTTTGAAAGCGATCCGGCGACAGCGGCGGCGGCGGCGGAGAAATATCCGGACCTCAAAAACATATTGCAAGATTTTACGGATAAACTGATCAAGAAAGTCGGCGAATACAATTAGTAAATGTTTAATGGGAAGATTTGAGAAGATATTTAGACTCCTGTCAGCGATATTGGTTGCGGTTTTTATCGTCAACTCTTTTTTGTTTGCCGCAATCGCAAATCCGAAACCGGCGGAAGCTTTTCTTGACCCCAGCGGACCTCTGCTTGTAGCAATACAAGGCGCATGGGAAATCATAAGCACCGCTTTTGACAAAGCAAAGAAAGTCGCTGACGATATTTTTCAGGGTGAAACAACAGCTTTTAATGTTTGGTCAAAGAGCGAGGATATAATGACAAAGGTTTCCGCCACTCTGCTTTATATCACTATGAACCTGATGCTCGCCAAGATGACAAACGACATAACGGCGTGGATAAACGGCGGAGCAAAAGGCTCTCCGAAAGTGACGCAGGATTTCAAAGAGCTTTTTTCAAACGCGCTTGATCAGGCGGCTGGAAGCGTCGTCGGTGATATTCTCGGCCTGCCAAACGGCGAGCTTTGCGATCCGCAATTTTTAAAAGTCAATTTGTCGCTTTCTCTGGATACAGCTCAAGCGCCGACATTTCAGGAAAAATTGAAATGCTCATTTTCTGAAATTGGAACAAACATTGAAAATTTCAAAAATGACTTCACTCAAGGCGGCTGGAAGGGCTGGGTGAGATACGGTGAGGGAGCAAACAACAACCTCGGGGCTATGG
>JACQDS010000063.1 GCA_016200995.1 Candidatus Azambacteria bacterium
GCGAAGCTTGGCGTTTTTGATGCAAATTATCTTTATCAAAAACTTCGCCGTTGCGAGGAGAGGCGGAGGCCTCCACAGGAGAGGCCGTAGCGGGTGAAGGCGCGGGGTGTGTTCCTGCAGAGATGTCGGATTCTCACCAAACAAAAGAAATGGTATTTTGTGTTGACTTTTTTAAGAAAATGCGATAGGATATAACCAATTAAAAATAACCGTAGACAAGAGGCGTTAAATAAGACCTCTCGAGGTGAAATTAAAATTTTTGCAGTTTTAATTTTTATTGTTCTACGGCCCTTTTAAAGGTCGTTTTTTATTTAGTATAAGTTGCTTAAGCTAAAAGCTTCCGCCAAAGGCGGATCAGCCTCTGGCTGAATAAGCTAAAAGCTATAAGCTAATAAAGTGGCTTTAACCAGGAAACAAAAGGAAGAGATACTTGATGCGGTCAAGGAGAGATTTCAGGAGCAAAAGTCCGTTGTTTTTACGGATTTTACCGGAATTTCCGTTGCGCAATCAAGCGATCTGAAAAGAAAGTTAAAAGAGACGAACACCGAGTATAAAGTGGTCAAGAAAAACTTGCTTGCAAAAGCGATCGAGGATCTGAAAATAGAAGGCGTTGACGCAAAGAGCTTTACCGGCTCAATGGGTGTCGCTTTTTCTTACGACGAACCGGCCGCTCCGGCAAAGATCATTTATGATTTTTCCAAGCAGGAGGGGATCGGAGAGTTTAAGATCTTAGGAGGCATCTTGGACGGAATCGCAATCTCCGCAGGTCAAGTTCAGGCGCTCGCAAAACTTCCTTCAAAGGATCAGTTGAGAGCAAACTTGCTTGCCCAGATGAACGCGCCTATTTCCGGATTCGTCAATGTTTTGGCGGGCAATATTAAAAATTTAATTTACGCATTAAATGCAATTAAGGAGAAAAAGGCCTAAATTTTCTTTCTGAATCGTTCAGGAAGAAAGGCAAAGCCTTTTTTAAATAAAATGTCAGAGGAAACAAAAGTTCCGGCTAAATTCAAAGATTTGGTCGAGTCTATTGAGAAGCTTAGCGTTATAGAGCTTTCAGAGCTTGTTAAGGTTCTTGAGGAGAAATTCGGAGTATCGGCTTCAGCGCCTATCGCTGTAGCGGCGGCTCCTGCGGCTGCTGCTGCGGATGCCGGATCGGTAAAGACCGAGTTTGCAGTTGAGCTAAAGAATGGCGGAGAGCAGAAGATCCAGGTGATCAAGGTTGTCAGAGAGTTGACAGGACTTGGCCTTAAAGAGGCGAAAGACTTGGTAGACGGAGCTCCTAAAGTTATCAAAGAGGGAGTTAAGAAGGAAGACGCCGAGGATATGAAAAAGAAGATCGAGGCCGCAGGCGGAGTTGTAGAGCTTAAATAATAAAACTTTATTGGGCCTATGAGTTGTATTTAACTTCATAGGCCCTTAAAGGCGTTGTTTATCTTGTTAAGTTATAAGTTTTTCAGCTAAAAGCTAAAAGCTAAAAGCTAAAAGCTAAAAGCTAACTTTATGGATGGAATACATATAGCGCTTTCTGCTGAAAAAATTACGGAAATATTCGGAGTGCCGATAACCAACACTCTCTTGATGAGTTTTGTGGTCTTTGGCATTTTGCTTTTAATCGCTTTTTTTGTCGGCAGAAATTTAAAGATAGTTCCGGGGAGAGTTCAGGTTTTATTTGAAATGCTTTTCTCTTATGTCTTGAGCTATATGGAAGAAACCCTTGAAAGCAAAAAGCTCGCAAAAAGATTTTTCCCGCTTGTGCTGACTATATTTCTTTTTGTTTTTGCCGCAAACTTGGTAGAATTCACTCCCGGTGTCGGAAGTGTCGGATTTTACTTCGGAGCCGGCGAACATAAGGAGTTCGTGCCTCTGCTTCGCTCTATGAACACCGACTTGAACGTGACGTTGGCATTTGCGATAATATCATTTTTGACGATCGAGATCACCGGCGTAGCGGCTATAGGATTCTTGAAATATTTCTCAAAGTTTGTTAACTTTAAGTCTGTGCTTGGTTTTTTGATAGGCGTTATAGAGCTGTTTTCAGAGATTGCGAGATTGATAGCTTTTTCCTTTCGTCTCTTTGGAAATATCTTTGCCGGCGAGGTGCTGATACTTGTTATCACATTTTTTGCGCCTTTTGTTTTGCCGGTGCCTTTGATGGCCTTTGAGGTTTTTGTCGGGTTCATTCAAGCGGCGATATTCGCTCTTTTGACGCTGTTTTTCATCAAGATAGCTGTGACGAAACCGCATTAGAATTGATGATTTGTGATTTAAGATTTTAGAATTAAGAATTAAGTTTTTAGCTAAAAGCTATAAGCTATAAGCTGAAAGCTGTTAAAAATGGATATTGAAGCAGCAAAAATACTAGGTATGGCTTTGGCTGTCGGTCTCGGAGTTATCGGGCCCGGCATAGGCATCGGTATTATCGTTTCAAAAGCTCTTGAAGCTATCGGAAGAAATCCTGACGCTATGGGCAAGATCCAAGCGACAATGTTTATCGGTATCGCATTTACCGAAGCTTTGGCAATCTTTGCTTTGGTCATCGGATTTATTTTAAAGTACACATAAAATATGGAAGAGGTATTAAAAGTTTTTGGAGTAAATTGGCATCTTGTTTTGATCCAGTCTGTGAACTTTGGGCTGCTTTTGATAATTCTTCATAGGTTTTTGTATAAGCCGGTGATGAGGATGATAGACGAGAGGGCTAGAAAGATCGAAAAAGGAGTGAGAGACGCGGCAGAAGCGGAAAGAAGATTGCAAAACGCCGAAGATGAGAGAAGAATGCTTGTTTCCGTTGCCACCAAAGAGGCTGACGAGATAATCAACGCTTCAAGAAAAAATGCCGACGACATAAAAGCAAGTATCTTAAAAGAGGCCGGCGAAAGAAGCGACAAGATAGTCGCAGATGCCATAAAACAGGCGGAAGAAGAGAAGAAAAAGGCGATAGAGAAAAGTAAATCGGATATCGCAAAGATCGCGGTTTTGACGGCGGAGAATATTTTAAGGGAGAAGTTGAAATAATATGCTTGAGGAAAAATACGCAAAAGCTTTATACGAACTGGCAAAAGACAAGACGGAAAACGAGAAAAAAAAGCTTTTCTTGAATTTTGTCGGGCTTTTGCAGAAAAACGGGCATCATTCTTTGATGGGAAAAATTTTGAAAAGCTATGAAAAAATTTCCATTGAGAAAAATATCTCCGATTCCGTGGAGCTTGTCGTTGCCGACCTGAAATTCAAAGAGCAATATAAAAAGGAGATAAAAAACAATAAGGAGTATATAGACGCGAAAGCGGAAATGAATGTTGTTGAGGATGGCTCCATTATCGGCGGTTTCATATTAAGATCGAAAAGCGTGGTTATAGACGGCAGTTACAGAAAGGCGCTTTTGGATCTTTATAATAATTTTATAAAATAATCAAGATGAACGACTTTATCGTAGAAAAATTAAAAAAGGAGATTGAAAAGTTTTCGCAAAATGCGGAAGTGGAAAAAGTCGGCGCTGTGACAAAAGTCGCGGATGGTATTTGCGAGATAGACGGCTTGGAAAGATCTATGATGTCCGAGATGGTCGTCTTTTCCGATAAAGCCGGCAAAACGCTTGCCGAGACTTTGGCAAATCCGGATGCGGTTTTCGGACTTATCTTAAATCTTGAAGAGGGTTCCGTGAAGGCTGTTATCCTTGGGGATGCGAGAAAGATAAGGGAGGGGATGACTGTCAAAAGCACAGGGCAGGTTCTTTCCGTTCCCGCATCGGAAGGTTTTATCGGCAGAGTCGTTAACGCTCTTGGCGAACCGATCGACGACGCCGGAAGCATCAAAGCCAAAGAGACAAGAAGGATAGAGAGAATCGCTTACGGAGTGATGGATCGTTCTCCGGTCAATACACCTTTGCACACCGGTTTAAAAGCCATTGATTCAATGATACCTATCGGCAGAGGCCAGAGAGAGCTCATCATCGGCGATCGCTACACCGGAAAGACCACCATTGCTATAGATACTATATTAAACCAAAAAAACGAGCCGGAAGCGGAGAGGCCAATTTGCATATATGTCGCTATCGGGCAGAAAGCATCAAAAACGGCAAGAATAGTCAACGAGCTTAAGGAAAAAGGAGCAATGGATTATACCATTGTGGTTTCCGCTTCATCCTCCGAGCCGGCGCCAATGCAATTTCTCGCGCCTTTTTCCGGTGTTGCTATAGCGGAATATTTTATGGAAAAAGGCAAGGATGTCTTGATAGTTTACGACGATCTTTCAAAGCAGGCGGTCGCTTACAGACAGATGTCGCTTGTTTTGAGGCGTCCGCCCGGTAGAGAGGCGTACCCGGGAGATATTTTTTATCTTCACTCAAGACTTCTTGAAAGATCAGCAAAGCTCAACAAAAGCCTTGGCGGAGGATCTATCACCGCTTTGCCGATCATTGAAACTCAAGAGGGCGATGTTTCGGCGTATATCCCTACAAATGTCATCTCCATCACCGATGGCCAGATATTTTTAAATTCCGATCTTTTCAACAAAGGCCTTAAGCCGGCGATCGATGTTGGCATATCCGTCTCTCGTGTCGGCTCGGCCGCTCAAACAAAGGCTGTGAAAAAAGTTTCCGGAAAGATAAAGCTTCAACTCGCGCAATTCAGGGAGCTGGAAGCATTTATGCAGTTCAGTCAGGACTTGGACCCGGAAACAAAAGCAAGTATAGAAAAGGGCAGAAGGCTTGTTGAGGTGTTGAAGCAGAAAAACGGCAATCCTTTAGGTTTTGAAAAGCAGACGGTGGCTATCTACGCAGCTATCAACGGAATGTTTGACGGCGTTGAAGTTAGAAATGTCGTCAATGCTGAAGAAAAACTTTTGTCTTATATTGAAAATCAGAAAAAAGATATTTTTGACGCTATAAGAAAAGAAAAAGATCTTTCCAAAGAAACGGAAGAGAAGATGAAAATGGCGATTGCGGATTTTAAGGATACGCACGGCGAATTGTTCACGATAAAATAAAATATGTCGCTTAAGTCAATCAAAAACAAGATCAGATCAGTGCAAAAAACCAAGCAGGTGACAAAAGCTATGGAGTCTGTTTCCGCCGTCAAAATGAGAAAAAGCCAGAAAGCGGCGCTGGATACCAGACACTACGCAATGCACGCTTTTAATATTTTAAAAAGGGTCAGCGGAAGCATAGACGGAAAAGGCCACTTTTTTATGGAGGAAAGGGATGTTAAAAAAACCTGCCTTTTTGTCATCACAAGCGACAAAGGCCTTGCCGGTAGCCTAAACAGCGCGGTAATAAAAAGTATTGTCAGAGAGATGGCAAAAAATGGACTTAACAAAGATAATTCCGGCTTTATATTGATAGGCAGGAAGGGTTATGAATATTTTTCAAAAAGAGGATACAAAATAGAAAGATATTACGAGAAGCTGGGAGATGATGCGCCGATTGATCTTTTAAAAGACGCTTCAGACTTGATGGCGAAACTTTATGAAAATAAAGAATACGACAAGTTTGATATTTTTTATACGGATTTTATCTCAACGACAGAACAGGAAGCAATATCAAGAACGGTGCTTCCGATAAAATACGAAGAGGTTAAAAAAACGATAGACGGCATTTTGCCAAAGACAGGAAAATATTCAAAAGTCAGAGATCTGAAAATTGAAAATACGGAGGATGTGAAGCTTTATCTTTTTGAGCCGGGAGCAAAAGAGATCTTAAAGGAGCTTTTGCCGTTTTTGCTTAACATCCAAGTTTATTATTCATTTTTGGAAGCAAAAGCCTCGGAACATTCAGCCAGAATGGTCGCAATGAAAAACGCTTCCGACAAAGCGGATGAACTATCAAGAGATTTAAAATTAATATTTAACAAGGCTCGCCAGGCCGCCATTACAAAAGAGATCAGCGAGATAACAGGCGGAATAGAGGCTATGGTAAAATAAAAATATGAACAACGGAATTATAAAACAAATCATCGGACCGGTCGTGGATGTATATTTTGAAAAAGATCTGCGGAGGTTTCCCAGCATCTCGGACTCAACAGAGTGAGATGTGTGGCGATGAACGAGACTGACGGCCTCAGAAAGGGCGACGAGGTGATAAACACTCAAAAAACGATCTTGGTGCCGGTCGGCGAAAAGTCTCTTGGCAGGCTTTTTAATGTGCTTGGCGACGCGATAGACGGGGAAGGCGAAGTGGCGGAAAGCGTTGAGAGATGGTCTATTCACAGAAAAGCGCCGGAGTTTAAAGACCAGAGTGTCAAAGCGGAGATATTTGAAACAGGCATCAAGGCGATAGACCTTATGATCCCCTTCATTAAGGGAGGCAAGGTTGGGCTTTTTGGAGGCGCCGGAGTTGGTAAGACCGTTTTGATACAAGAGTTGATAAATAATATCGCGACTCAGCATGGAGGCTATTCTGTCTTTGCCGGAGTTGGCGAAAGAGTGAGAGAGGGCAATGACTTACACGCAGAGATGAAGGAGTCCGGAGTGCTTGCAAAGACAGCTTTGGTTTTCGGACAGATGAACGAAGTGCCTGGCGCTCGCGCAAGAGTGGCGCTTTCAGGTCTTACAATGGCGGAGTATTTCAGGGATACAATGGGAAAAGATGTTTTGTTTTTTATGGATAATGTTTTCAGGTTCATTCAGGCCGGTTCGGAGGTTTCCGCGCTTTTGGGCAGAGTGCCTTCGGCCGTCGGATACCAGCCGACATTGGCGGAAGAGATGGGACAACTTCAAGAAAGGATCACATCAACAAAAAAAGGCTCCATTACCTCTGTGCAGGCTGTCTATGTTCCGGCCGATGACTTTACCGATCCGGCGCCGGCGACGACTTACGCGCATCTTGATTCAACCGTCGTGCTTTCCCGTTCGCTTGCTTCATTGGGAATTTATCCGGCCATTGATCCTCTTGATTCAAGCTCAACAGCGCTGGATCCCAAAATAGTCAGTGAGGAGCATTACGCGGTAGCCATGGAAACAAAAAAAGTTTTGCAAAGATATAAAGACTTGCAGGATATCATCGCGATCTTGGGCATTGAGGAGCTTTCCGACGAAGACAGGCTGACGGTCCAAAGAGCGAGAAAGATACAAAAATTCCTTTCGCAGCCGTTTTTTGTCGGCGAGGTTTTCACAGGCATTAAAGGGCAGTATGTGAAGCTTGAGGATACTGTCAGAGGCTTTAAAGAGATCATAGATGGCAAGCACGACGATATAAACGAGCAAAACTTTTATATGAAAGGCTCCATAGATGATGTCGTCAGTCAAAAATAAATTTTTATGTTTCTTTTGACCATAGCAAAAATAAATGAAACTCTTTTTTCCGATATGGTGAGGTCGGTGAATTGTCCTGGCTCGGAAGGCGAGATGACGATCCTGCAAGATCACATCCCGCTCATCACGACGCTTAAAAAAGGCGAGGTGAGGGTCAAGCTTGACGGAGAAAAAACAGAAACCTTCCAAATAGAAAAAGGGATACTTGAGATATCAAAAAGAGAAGTGATCATCTTACTTTGAAATTTACTCACTTAGATGTCGGGTTTCTAAGTTATCTATTTTCGGTTCTAAAAACCTCTCGCTCTGCGAGCAGGTATATATACTGATCGTTATCGGAGACCGTGAAATCTCTTATTTTTATCAATGTCAGCAGGTTGAAACGCTTATCCTGCCGGTCTTTTTGCGTTTTTGTTATCTGATTTTTGTCCAGTAAATAACTTGCTCCGGAAAATTCCTTGCTATATGCTGTCGGCTTGAGAAGTAGGAGGCTTCGCAATTCTTTTTCGTTGTTTATTTTATTCAATTTTTCATCTTTTAAGTCAAAGAAGTAAGCCTCGCCGGAAAGATAATTCAAAAAATAAAATTTCCCGTCTTTTTTGAACGCTCTTTCCGCTTCAAAACCGGTTTGATCAAAAAAAGAGAACGAACCCGAGGAGTCACCGGACTTTATTTTATAGAAAGAATCCAAAAGGTCCGAGAAAACATAAACATTGCCGTCATTTTCAAATATGAATTTCGGATTGAAGTCAAAAGACTTGCCTGATATCTTTCCGAATTTTTCAAGCGCAGTGACATTGAAAACGCCATTCACTTCATTTATCTTTTCTTCTATCTTTTTTATCAAGTCTTCGGATCTTTTTGCAAAAAGAGTGTATGATCTTGTTTTTTCCGCTTCGCTTTTTGCATCATTTAACATATTGATGGCCTCGTCTTTGTTTTTTGCGGCGACTTTTTGAGCCGATTCAACTTTTGAACCGGCGTCGTTTATGAGTTTTTCCGCTTCCTTCACTTTCATATAAAAAGATATTGAAGCTACCGCAATGATGATCACCAAGACGGCGCTGAGAAATTCTTTTTTTCTTTTTGCAAGCTCTATAGCCGGCGCAAGCATATCAAGAAGTTTTCTTTTTTTCTCAAGCTCCAGAGTCTCTTCCTCTTCAACGTATTTTGAGATCTTATCTTCTTCAATATTTTTTTTAAGTCCAAAAACATTTTTAATGGATCTTTGCTCTTTTTTGTTTGATATTTCAAAAAGTATCGCGGCTTGCGGAGGAAGCGGTATCTCTTCTGATTCGCCTTCGTATATCCTGCTTATGGTTTCAGACTGCTTTTTTATGTCATCGCTTAAAACTCGCTTTATGCTTTTTGAAGAAAAGATCTCGCCAAGCTGGGATGTGGCAAAGATATATTTATCTCCGGCTTCAAGGTTTCCGGTGACGACGGATGAAAATTTGTTTTTTGAATCGCTTGACTTGCCGATATTCACCAAAGAGCCGTTTCTCAAAAGATAAATAAAGTGGCTTCCAATGACGGCAAACCTAAGCTCATCTCTTACCGAGTTTATTATGCAAAAGGAGATGTGCTTGCTTATATTCTGATGCTCTTTGCTTATGTCGGCTATGGCTGAGTTTGCCTTTTTGAGGCAGCTTTCAAATCTGATCTCAATGGGAATATCGGAGAGCTTGTAAAACTCTCTCTTTGTTATGGAGGCTATAAGGTTCGGCAAAAATTCCAGATCCTTTCTCTGGCTTTTCACCCATCCTATTATGTATAAATTTCCGTATTCCTCTTCCTCTATATTGGAAGGCTCATAGACGAATGTTTCGCAGCCTGCCGGTTTTTTCTCGTTTGAAAGTATCAGCTCTTGTACTTTGATGTTAAGTTCGTTCATAAAAGATATTTTAACATAAAATAAATAAAATTGGAAAAAAGATTCTACAAAAGCCTAGCGCGCCAAATGCAAAACATCCGCAAAAACTTCGCCGTTGCGAGGACAAGCGGAGGCCTCCGCAGGAGAGGCCGTAGCGGGTGAAGGCGCGGGGTGTGTTTCTAGGGAGATTGGCAACCCCGCATAAGAAGAGTCTCAAATGTGCTGGACGAGTACAAAAAATTGATTTTTTGCAAAAATAAGTTAGAATATATAAGAGCTAAGATAAATTCATTATTCAATACTTATATGGTCACATTTGAGAGATTTTTCAATTCAGAGATAAAGGCGAGGCTTATCAAGTTTTTCATATACAACGCCCATACCGCTTTTTTAGCGGAGGATATGGCAAAAAGACTGGATTTAAAACCCAGGTCAATAAGAGGCGCCTTGCAGGAGCTGGTTGACGATGGCTTTTTAAAGTCAAGAACGATCAGATCGACAAGGTCATACGCAAGAGACTTTAAATGTCCGTATCAAAAAGAGCTTAGAAATATTGTTCTGCAGTTTTCCGCCGCTTCGCATGACAAGATTTTGGAGAATATAAAAAAGATAGGCGCTGTAAAGCTGGCGATCCTCGGCGGCGTTTTTTTAAATGCCGAAAAATTCAGAGTTGACATATTTATCGTTGTTGACAAGCCGAACGAATCAAAATTGCAGAAATTTTTAAAAAGCATAGAAGCCGAGGTCGGCAAAGAGATCTCTTACGCGACGATGAGCATGGCGGAATTCAAATACAGAATGGATATGTTTGACAGGTTTGTCAGGGATGTTCTTGAGTTTCCAAATGAGAAAATTATAAACAAGCTCAAAGTTTAATGGATATTGAAAATGTGAATTTTTCAAAGCTTGCGCATGCCGATATTTTAAAAAAGCTGGAGGTCTCCGACTCCGGCTTGTCCGAAGAAGAAGCGAAAAAAAGAATAAAGGAGTTCGGTGAAAATAAGCTTCCTGAAAAAAAGAAAGGCAGGGAGCTTTTGTTGTTTTTGGCGCAGTTTAACAGTTCTCTTATTTACATACTTTTTGTGGCGGCTTTCATCTCTTGGTGGTTTGAACACTACATAGACGCTTATGTTATTTTGACGATAGTTTCTTTAAATGCGATCATAGGATTTTTCCAAGAGCTGAGAGTGGAGAAAATTTTGGACGCTCTGAAGAAAATGGTTAAGGTCTACGCAAGAGTTTTAAGAGGCGGAGCCGTGAGAAAGATATCAGCCGAGCATATTGCCGTCGGGGATATCGTTATTTTGGAAGCCGGAGACAAAGTTCCGGCGGATATCAGAATTTTGGAAGAAAAAAATATTACCGCAAATGAATCATCCTTGACCGGTGAATCCACGCCGGTAGAGAAAAGCAGTCATCCAAAAAAAGAGGTTTCTCCGGGCGAATTTTCTGCCAATATGCTTTTTATGGGCACCATCGTTGTTTTCGGCTATGCCAAAGGCGTCGTTGTCGCTGTGGGAACAAATACAAAGCTCGGAACGATAGCAAAAGAGATACAGGAGATAAAATATGCCAAAAGCCATTTTGAAAAAAAGGTTGATGAGCTGGTTTTACAGATGGGCATTATCGCTTTTTTGGGGGCTTTCGCGACATTTGCGATAGGTTTTTATGTTAAGGGAATGGAGTTTTTTGATATCTTTCTTTTTTCCGTCGCTTCTTTGGTTGCCGGAGTACCGGAGGGTCTGCCGGCGGTGCTGACAATAGTTCTTACGGTCGGAGCTTCCAGAATGGCGAAAAAAAATGCGATCATAAAGCACTTGCCTTCAGTGGAAACTCTCGGAGTCGCCAATGTGATCTGCACGGACAAAACCGGCACATTGACGCAAAATGTCTTAACGGTTGAGAAGATTTTTGTCGGTTCAAAGCTTATAAATGTTTCCGGCGTCGGCGCGGAGATAAAAGGCGAGTTTTCTTTGGGTACGGCAAACATACTGCCGCAATTTTATCCGGATCTTGATTTTATTTTAAGGTCGGGTCTTTACACTTCGGATGCCTCGGTTTTTTTTGTGGATGAAAAACTCAAAACCTTCGGCGAGCCGGTGGAGGCAGCTATGGAGATAGCCTCTCAAAAAGGCGGAATTTCAAAAGAAACGATCACGAAAAACATTGCCGTATTGGATAAGATGCCTTTTGACACAAAATACAAATACAAAGCAAGTCTTATCAATCTTGGCAGCGAAGGCCATCCGGACAAAAAAATATTTTTCTCGGGCGCTTTTGAGGTTTTGCTCGAAAAGTCTTCGCATTTTTATGAAGGCGGGGAGATAAAAAAATTAACGAAAGAAAAACATAAAGAAATTTTAAATTATGCTTTGGATATGGCCGGCGATGCTTTGAAAGTTGTCGGATGCGCATTTAAA
>JACQDS010000064.1 GCA_016200995.1 Candidatus Azambacteria bacterium
AACCGCGACTTCAACTTTAACGATCAGCGGATTGCCGACCGCCATCTTCTCTATATGAATGTGCGGAAAATCAACCGGCAAAATATTATTTGCATTAACAAATTTTTCATACTCTTTTTCTATCGCTATCTTTCCAGCCTCCTCAAAAAGAAACTGTTTGCCGACAACTTTCTCAAGCAAATCTCTCGGCGCTTTGCCTTTTCTGAAGCCCTTTATCTCAACCTCTTCCGATATCTCTTTTGCCGCTTTATCAAGATGCTTCTCAACTTCTTCCGACGATATTTCAAGTTTGAATTCTACTTTTGATCCTTTTAGTTTTTTCATCCCGTTAGATACAGGTCACTGTCATTCTGCTGAACCTGCCATGTAAATTAATTATAAAAACATATTTCCTATTAAATTAAGATTCCCGATAATTCGCGACCGCGGTCTCTAACGGGATTCATTGTTATTTTTTAAATTTTTCTTTATACATTTTCATCCCTTCTATTACAACCTCTTTAGCTTCTTTGACCCCCTCAATTCCTGTCACTTCAACTTTCTTTTTCTGCAGATCTTTGTAATGCTCGTAGTAATGCTTCAGCTCAAACAAAATATGCTCCTCTATGTCGGAAACATCTTTCATGCCGTTAAATCTCGGATCCCCGGTCGGCACAGCGATGATCTTCTCATCTCTGTCGCCGCTGTCTATCATTCTGATAACGGCAATGGGCCTAACCTCCACCAAAACTCCCGGCAAAAGATTGTAAGTTGTCATCACTAAAACATCCAAAGGGTCGCCATCATGCCAGTGAGTCTGCGGAGCAAAACCATAATCCATAGGAGAGAACATCGCCGAGTAAAGCACTCTGTCCAGTTTCATCAGTCCCGTCTCTTTATCTATCTCATATTTATTTGAAGAGCCTTTCGGAATCTCAATTATCACATTGAATTTTTCAGGAGCATCGGAGCCCAAAGGCACATCATGCAAAATATTCATAGTTATGATTTAGGATTTATGAATCAAGATTTATGAGTTATTTTTTTAAATCATCAATCATCAATTATAAATCATCAATTAAAATTTTATTATTCTTGGGATTCTACTGCTTCTTCAGTTTCGCTTTTAGGTTCAGCCTCCGGAGCCGCTTCTGTCTGCTTATTTTCTCCATCAACTGAAATAACATCAATCTTCCAACCTGTCAACTTAGCCGCCAATCTGACATTCTGACCTCCCTTGCCGATAGCCAAAGAAAGCTGATCATTTGGCACCGTCACTGAAGCTATCTTTTCCTCATTTTTAATCTCAATATTCAACACCTTTGCCGGAGACAAAGCATTTGAAACAAACTCCGCCGGATTTTCCGACCATTCAATTATATCTATCTTTTCTCTGTTTAACTCGGCAATTATCGTATTGATTCTGCTTCCCTTTTGGCCGACGCAAGAGCCGATCGGATCTATCCCTTCCTCTTTTGTGGAGACCGCCACCTTCGATCTTGACCCTGCTTCTCTGGCTATGGATTTTATCTCAACGATGCCGGAAGCGACCTCCGGAATCTCAAGTTCAAAAAGCTTTGCAATCATCTTTGGGTGAGACCTTGAAACCAAGATCACCGGCCCCTTGTTTGTTGTTTCAACTTTTACTATGTAAACCCTTAGTCTGTCGCCTATTCTGTAATACTCACCGGCAACCTGCTCTTCCGGATACATAATGCCTGTCGTTTTTCCAAGATCAACAACGATATTTCTGCCTTCAATCCTCTGAACCTGAACATTCACTATCTATATTATTTCATCGTCAAGCTTGGCGTCTTTTTTGATCTCTTTTGCATCATCGATCATTATATGCCTCTCCTCATTGAATCTGATCTTTCTTATATAATTTTCATCTTCTTCGGTTTTTCTTCTTTCCTCTTCAAGATACGCCGCTCTCTCTTCGTCAGACATCGCTTCTTCTCTTTCAATCTCATCTTGCGACTTGATCTTGGAATCATCAACGACCGTCTTTACCTGAAAGATCTGCATCTGGCCGGTTTCCGGATCCAATTTAACCCTAATAACCTGGCTTTTTGTGCCGTAATCTTTTTTGTATGCCGCCGCTATAGCAATTTCAATTGTCTCTATAATTTTCTCTTTTGGAATTCCTTTTTCCTCCGCTATTTGGTTTATCGCAACCAAAAACTGTTTTGTGTCTATCATATTTTATTTAGTTAATTATTTTAATAAAAAAGTCCGTCGCTTTAACAGGGACAGACATTCTTACACTTCCTTATTATTCTTTTATAATAATCCAAATATTTATCAATGTCAATAGGCAAGTGGGTGGTTTAGCTATTTTTTCAATTGCTGTTTTTTATTAAAATATAGCTTCAAAGCCTCTCTTATGACACCGCTTTTTGTTTTCTCTTCTTTTTTTGCCATCTTTTGCAACTCCTTTTCTATTTTTGGCGGTAAGGATATTGATAAAATTTTCCTATTTATCATAGATTTTTATTTAATTATTTACAATAATAAGGAAATCTGTGGATAATTTTTTCCCTTTTATTTCCTTATTATTTCCCTATTATTTGCGACTTATCCACATATATGTGGATAACTATTTTTGTTGTATAATATATATTATACCAGTATTTTAATAAAATGCCTAGCAAAAAAAGAAAATTTGGGGATATCGGAGAGGATGTGGCAAGGAAATATCTTGTAAAAATCGGATATTCAATAATAGGGAAGAATTACCAGACAAAATTCGGTGAGATTGATATTGTGGCTAAAAATGACAGGGAAATCCTTTTTATTGAGGTAAAAACATCTGATATTAACTCTTTTATAAGGCCTGAAGAAAATCTAACTCAAAATAAATTAAGAAAACTTCTAAAAACGGTAGAATTATACATCATTTCTAACGATCTACCCGAAACATACACATGGAGAGTTGACCTGATATCAATCAAATTAAACCAAGAAACCAGGAAAGCGAGCCTTGAGCATTTCAAAGGCATATCTTAAGTAATCTTGTTAAACCCGAAACCTTTTCTTATGCTCTTTTTCTATAATTTCAATGCTTTCTTCTGATCTTTTTACCATATTTGATAGCTCA
Organism: Candidatus Azambacteria bacterium; assembly: GCA_016200995.1. Taxonomy (GTDB): domain Bacteria; phylum Patescibacteriota; class Minisyncoccia; order GWC2-36-17; family M10-OD1-4; genus M10-OD1-4. The sequence continues at coordinate 3,080 of JACQDS010000064.1, forward strand.
GTAATGGATAAATCATTCATTTCAACCGCTCTTTTTTGCAAATATTCCTCATTATTTCTGCTTGAATCGTCCAAAACCTCAGATAATAAGGCATTTAATATTAATCCTATCTTTTGCCCAGGCCTCATATTCAATATTTTCATAATATCATCACCTTTGATTTTAAGCATTTTTACGGATATCGGATCTTTTGAGACCTTGTCTATTATATATTTTAAATGCCTTATCTTGTAAGGTTCCGCTTTTGGGGTGCCAGAACCTATCCTATCGGCATATCTCACCTTTATCAGATCCTCCATATTTTCCAGTCCAACCTTACTAATAAGCCTTCTTACCGAGGATTCAGTCACCTCATCAACATTATAATAAAATAGATGATATCTGACCAATAAGGAAACTTTATCTATTTCCTCATTAGAGAATTTTAACCTTTTCATTATATTTCTTGTAAATTTTGCGCCTACTATATCATGATTATAAAATGTTGAATTATAACCATCACCTCTTTTTGTTTGTGGTTTTGCTACATCATGAAATAAAGCCCCTAAACGCACTTCTAAGGTATATTTTTGATCTGCTGTATACTGTAAAGCATTGATGTTATGCTCAAAAACATCGTAAATATGGTGTTTATTCTGTCCGACACCGACTCCGTTGAAAGTTTCGGGCAAAACATATTTTAGTAAATTTAGTCTTAACATCAAATTAAAACCGTATTTTGGGTTGTTAGAAGTAACAATTTTGACCAATTCATCTCTTATTCTCTCCTTTGAAACTCTTTCAATATTTCCCGATAATAAGGAAATTTCCCTTTCCGTATTCTCATCAATAAGGAAATTTAATTGGGAAGCGAAGCGCACAGCTCTCATAAGTCTCAGGGCATCCTCTTTAAATCTCTCTTTCGGATCTCCAACAGCGCGAATTATCTTGTTTTCAAGATCTTTTTTACCATTAAAATGATCAATTACCTCTCCTGAGCGACTTAAAGCCATAGCATTAATCGTAAAATCACGCCTTTTTAAGTCTTCCTCTAAGCTTTTCGTGTATTTTACGCTGTCCGGATGCCTGCTATCTGAATACGCCTCTTCCGTTCTGTAAGTTGTCACTTCCAATTTAATTTCATCAACAAAGACCGTAACAGTGCCGAATCTGTTTTCATAAAAACTCTTTTCAAAAACTTTTTGGATCTCTTCCGGCGTTGCGCTTGTTGCTAAGTCCCAATCTTTTGGCGCTTTTTTAAGCAAAAAATCTCGCACGCAGCCTCCAACGGCGTATGCCTCAAAACCAGCTTCATTAAGCCTTTTTATAGCTAAGATTACCTCTTTTGGCAGTTGACCCATAATCCAAATAATAGCTTAAAATAAACAAATTTACAAGCTTCCCCACAACTTGGAGACTCAGTCTCCAAGTTGGATGGGTGAGGGAAGTTGCAAGCGGAAAAAATATATTGTATGATTGCTCAATAGATAGACTACGCCCTCGTAGTTCAATGGATAGAACGTGACTTTGCGGAAGTTAAAATCGAGGTTCAATTCCTCGCGAGGGCACCAGAAAATAAAAGTCAAAGAGTTTTGGTTCGCCTCGCTTCGCTCGGCGACTAATTCGTATTCAATTTTGGGGGTAAAAAAGAATTCACGGTTTCGCATTTTGGGGGAAGAAAATTTTTTAATCCAATACAGAAACTTAGAAAAAGCCCTAGAATAGGGGCTTTTTCTATTGTGCTTGACTTTCAAGCCAATATATGCTATATTGTCTTTGTCATCGGAATTCCAAAAACCCGCTGACCTCTGCGGTAAAAGTGCCGCGGAGAACAGCACCTTCAAAGGAGAAAAGCGATGGACTGGTTGGAAAAGCTGGCAAGAGAACAGTACCTTCAAAGGAGAAAAGCGATTGGCTGGTTTGGAAAGCTGGCAATCGGCATTGGCATTCCGATTGGTATCATCGCCATCGTGAGCATCGTCGCGGCCATCCTCACCTACTTCCTGTGGAACTGGTTGATGCCCGAGATCTTCGCGATCAAGGCCATCACCTTCTGGCAGGCGTTGGGCATCAACTTCCTGGCAGGGATTCTGTTCAAGAATTCCTCGTTCTTGAAGTCGTTCAGCCGCGACTAACGAGCGGCGCCATGTTCCGAGATCCGAGGCCCCTGTGGAGATTATCTCCGCTTGGGCCTCTAACTTTTTCTAAAAAAAATCTTTGCCATAATTTTGTAAATCCGTTATTCTTTAGGTATTCGCTTTGCGAATTCTTGGATTGAATGCCGCCAAAGAAAAACTTGAAATTGTCAGCGGTGCGGCTCC